>NZ_JAUBSF010000044.1:0-50131 GCF_036704615.1 Microcoleus sp. K4-B3 | reverse complement strand
AATGCCCGATGCCCGATGCCCGATGCCCGATGCCCGATGCCCGATGCCCGATGCCCGATGCCCGATGCCCGATGCCCTATTCCCTCTGGCTGACTCCGCAAATTGCGGCTAACAGCAACCAGCTTGTAGTATTGAGTCGAAAATCAAACAGCGTCACATCTACAGTGTTAAAAAGCGTACAGGCAGCGAAGGCTAATAAATAACTGAAAAAAATTAGGCGATCGGCCGCTCTTACCTCTTGACCAACCACCGGATTTGTGATACTAGATATTGAGTTTTGATGGAACACTAAAGCATTTGCCGCTACTTCCTGTGTTGCTATTTGCTCCGGTTTAATATCCACAGAAAAAAGCGGCCAATTCGCCAGCAGCAAAACACCCCTAGCCAAAACCCAACCAACTAAACCAAACAACAAAAGCGTTGCGGGTATTCCCGTTTCCGCAGTCAACATCAGTATCAAACTGTGAGGATGACCGAGCCATTCTTGCATCTGAGCTTGATAGAGAGGCGTAAAATTTCGCAATCCCCAACCAGTCCAAGGACGCTGCTGAGTCATCGACCAAGCAAATTCCCACTGAGTAGTTCTCAAAGTAGCAGTTGGCCGATTTGGAAACATCTCGTCGGTGAGTCTAGCCCAGAAAAAAGCCGGGATAATTCTTCGCAAGTACTGCCGTAAAGGTTCGGGGCCAAAGGCAGACAAAAAAACTGTGGTAGCCACACCAAAAACCGCCGCTAATAATTTTTTATAACCCGCATAAAGTGCAAAAGCCAAAACTGCCACAACTGCCAGTCCCCAAGCATTGCGAGAATTAGTAAAAATCAAAGCAACAGCATTTCCGATCGCTGCAAAACTTAAAAATAGGAATCGGTAATTGGAAAGCGGTAATTGGAAAGCGGTAATTGGGAATTGGGAATTGGGAATGGGTAATTGGAAATTGGGAATTTGCAATTCATTAATTATTTCCTTCTGCCTTCTTCCCTCTGCCTTCTGCCTTCTGCCTTCTGCCTTCTGCCTTCTGCCTTCTTCCATCCACAGTCCCAGTGCTAAAATAAAAGCAATTGTCAGATAGCAAGCTAAAATATTAGCGTACATAAATACAGAAGCCATGCGACCGGGGGGATTGCCTTTAGGTTCGAGTACCCAGCCAAAAATAGGCTGCAATCGATCGTCGATGTCGCTCCAACCTAAAAATTGCTGTCCCAGACCTAAAATGATGACGGGAATTGAACTAATTACAATCATCCAAGACAATTGCCGCAATTGAGCCGGAGTTTGAATTAAGTTGCTGAAAGCGGCAAACAATATAAAGAACGGCAAGAAATTGCACAACCCTAAAAAAGCCTCGATGCGGTTGTTAGCAAAAACCGCTGTGATTACTAGCAGCGCGCTCAGAATTGCGAAGCCGCGATTCAGCGGGCGACGACTAATTTGACGGAAGTTTTGCTTGCAAGTGCCGGCCAATCCCAGGAATAAACTTAAAGCTCCCAAAATCGGAATTAAGGGAAAAATCAGCATCCCCACTTGAGCGAAATTCCAAGGGATTTGCAGGCGGCGATCGGGATGTTTTTGGAGGCGAGACTTGAGATTTTCGGCTGTCAGTTTGGCAGCTAATTTCAACCGATTTTTGATATTCACCCACACTCCCAATCTCAAATCTAAAATCTACAATTTACCATCGTTAAGCTAGTTCCCAAACGCATTCCGATCGCGTCAGGCGAATTTGAGCTAAGGCAAAAATGGTCGGGATAATTCGGCCGTAGTTCGTGGAAATCGATCGCCAACCCAAATCCGCAAAAAACCAAGTCCACATCACCGGGCCGAGCAACGAAAATACGCTCCGCGTCGCACCGTAACGAGCAGCACTCACCGCCATACCGCGCCGCGCCGTCTGAATTGCCACATAATTTTGAAACTGGGTTGCTGCGGTTGCAGTGCCTGCAAGCACTCCTTGTTTTGCCATTTGATAGGTGGCAAAATGCAGCGCAAATTGATTTGCCATTAGTTTGAGCAACATTGGTTTTAAGATGGAACTAACAGCTAAAGCGCTGCCGCCTTTGAACAGCAAACCGAGCGGGTCTTTTTCTGCTGAAATGGGCAGGGGTTCTGAGAGTTTAGAATCAACGATCGCTCGCTGTACGCGCACTGTCAGCGCTTGCTGTTCCTCTGCAGGTAAACGCTTCCACGCGCGGCCCATTAAGTGCAGAAATACTTCTGCCTCTAAGTCGGTGGTTGACAACTGTTTGGGATAAGGGATTTTGAGATAGCGACAAACTTGAATTAGTGCTTGTCTGTAAGTAACTTGTTGGGTTCGCCCTCTGAGTACCGTCAACCCGTCGGCTGCAAGATAGCGAAACCGCTGTTCTACGGCGTCGAGCCATGCTTCGCGATCGCGACTTTGTATGTCTATGGGTGCGGGGGTTTGCACGTAATCTAAAGGGTTAAACTTGCGGCTGAACAGAAGTTCTGTTAGTTGCTGCAATTCTTCTTCTGTTGTCAATTCTAGTGCGGCTCTGAGTTCGTCCAAGACTGTTGCCCTCCCCTATTCGATTTTAGATTTTAGATTTTAGATTTTAGATTGCTGCTGGTAGACAACCATTGGGATTTAGGATTTACCCACAGTGGCATTTTTTTATCCGGTCTCAATCATGGATTCGTGCTGTCCTTTATTCTACTACTTGGTGCAGGGCGATGGCGTCGGGCCCTCGCCCGTGCTACGGCTCTTTTGAGTCATCGGTAAGGTACAAATTCAGCTCGCAGCCTTTAAGCTGATGTTTAGATTCACAAGGCTGACTGATTGATTATGTTCGATGTTGCGGTGATTGGTGCGGGTATGGCGGGGCTGAGTTGCGCTCAACGGTTGCGTCAAGCTGGTTATTCTGTGGCGGTTGTTGAGAAATCTCGCGGCGCGGGGGGACGTGTTGCTACCCGCCGCGTACAGGGCACTAGGGCAGATCACGGGGCGCGGTATCTCGAACCCCAGGGGGATGCGGTGCAGGGGTTAATTGAGGCTTTGGTCGATCGGCACATCCTCAAACTCTGGACTGATACTGTCTGGGAATTCAGACAGGGGGAACTTTCTGCTATTCCTAATTCTTGTTATGTCGCACCTGCTGGAATGAATGCTGTGGGTAAGTATCTGGCGGAGGGTTTAGAAATTTGGTTTGGCCGCCGCGTAGAAGCTATTTCTACTACAGATAACCAAATGTGGCATCTTTCCCTAGAAGTTACTGATGACTATTTACAGACGCCTCAAGAATTGATTGCTAAGGCTGTGGTTGTGGCAATTCCTGCTCCTCAAGCTTTAATGTTTTTGAATTCGGAAATTGGTTTTAAATCTGATTTTCTTGACAAATTGCATTCTGTGGAGTACGACCCTTGCATTACGGTTATGGCTGGCTATTCTGCGACAAAACAGCAAGATTTAAGTAATCTAAATCCGCAGTGGAAATCTGTTTCTTTTCCTGATAATTCTGATTTAGCTTGGGTTGGCTGGGACAGCAGCAAGCGGCTTGAGTCGCAGCAGCCGGTGTTTGTGGTTCACAGCAGCGCAAATTTTGCCGATCGCTATCTAGAATCTGTTGATTTGCCAACAGTCGGTCAAGAATTGCTCGATCGCACTTCTGAATATTTAATCCCTTGGCTGAAGCAGCCGGAATGGTTGCAGGTTCACCGCTGGCGCTATGCTTTTTGTCGAAATCCTTTGCCTGTTTCTTGTTTGCCTGCTGGGGGGAATTTGCCGCTGGTTTGTGCCGGGGATTTGTGCGGGGAAGGTCAAATAGAAGGTGCTTTGCGCTCGGGTTGGGCGGCGGCTAATTGGGTGAATTCTCAGTTGCAAAATTTGCCCTTAGATTCCAGCCTAAATTGGTAACATGGCTACAATTAAGGTATCGATTTTGCCTCTAACGTTATGATTGCCATCCCGTCTGGGTTTAGCCCCGAAGATTACCTTGCCCTCGAACGTGATAATACCGTCCGGCATGAATATCGGCGCGGTTTGGTGTACGCGATGGCGGGAGGTAGCGATGACCACAGCCGTCTCTGTATTAATTTTATAACTGCGATTAACCTTCACCTGCGCGATGGTGACTGTCAGTTTTTTTCGGCTGATGTCAAGGTGAATTATGGGGATGCGTTCTTCTACTATCCAGATGCGTTTGTCACTTGCGATCCGCGCGATCGCGAAGATCGTTATGTGAAGCGTTATCCCAAGTTGATTGCTGAGGTTCTATCCTCTTCGACTGAAAACTTCGATCGGGGTGAGAAGTTTGAGGATTATCAACAGCTTGAATCGTTGGAAGAGTATGTTTTAATCGCGCAGAACCAGATGCGGGTGGAGTGTCGCCGTCGGGTGCAGGATGCGAGTTCCCTGCGGTGGGAAACGGTGGTTTATGAAGCAGGCGATCCGGTGAGGTTGCGCAGTATTGGGCTGGAGATGGCCATTGAGGAGTTATATCGGGGTGTGAGCATACTCTGAACTCCTGAGATTCGATCAATTCAATTGCACTAACGGTTTCCTTCTAGCACACGAGATAAAGGCGTGTTGTGGCGTTCTTCGGAACCATCCCCACTGGCTAACTCGATCGCAATTATTGGCACCATATACTCGCGCCACAGCACGTAAGAGCGGCGAATTTCTCCGTCTAACAAAGGCGGAACGTTCGGGACGTAGAACCAGTCAGGGGCTTCGGCTCCGCGTTCGGGTGGGTCGGTTTTGCGACAGTAGATGCCGCTATCCTGCCCGATCGCATATTGTCCGTCGGGTGAAGCGTTTGCAGTGTGCTTTCTAGGGAGTCTGTGAGCAGAATAGTCTGCGGATGTTCTTGGAAGTTCTTCAGGAACGTGCCGTCAGATTCGGGGAGTTGAGTGCGATCCGAGAAGGCGGGGGGCAACCCTGTCGCACTGACACTTTGGGTCATGGCTGATACGCTATCGACTCGCGATCGAACTGATGCTCTGTTATACCATAGCGACTGTCGATCCATTTCTGTGACCCAAGATAGCCATCGTTCTGAAAAATCGAGCAATCTTCATACAAAAAAATGGAAAAATGGTGTAATCTCCCACTTTTCCAAATTGTTATTTTTGTGCTGTTTTCTGGTTTTGTAACTCTTGTTCTTGCATCTGCAATAACTCGGGAACTGTTACGAAAATGTAGCCTTCCTTTCTCAATCGAGCAATAATATCAGGCAAAGCTTTTACAGTTCTAGATCGATTGCCGCCGCCGTCGTGCATCAACACAATGCCGCCGGAATTTGCCTGCCTCATCACGTTGTCCATCAAAGATTCCGTAAGAGTGCGCCAATCAAAAGAATCAGCAGACCACATCACAACTGCATAATTTTTCTTTTGAGCGTAAGCTACCAATCCATTGTTTAAAATGCCTCCTGGCGGGCGGAACATAGATGTTTGGACGCCCGTCAACTTCTCAATTAAGGATGAAGTGCGATCGATCTCGCGAGCTGCACCGTCTTCGTTATACTTAAGGTATTCGTGGTTCCAAGTGTGGTTGCCGATCGCGTGACCTGCTGCTGCGACCTGTTTGCCAATTTCGGGAGAAGTTTGCAGGTATCTTCCTACCCAGAAGAATGTAGCCTTAATATTATTTTCCTTGAGAATATCTAGGATTTGTTTAGTTGTTGTCGGCCAGGGGCCGTCGTCAAATGTCAGGGCGATCGCCTTGTGCTGGGAGTCGAGTTTCGCCTCACGAATAGTTGTACCTTGAAACTGCGACAGTACGGTTGATTGAAAGCGCATTTCCTGCAATTGGGCTAGAGCCTGTTGGGACAATTCAACTCGATGGGCGATCGCCTCGGAGAACTTATTAATATTGAACATCGGCTGTTGTTCTTGCGACTGGGATACGGCCAAGACTTGCGCCTGAATCGGTTCCAATGGCTGATTTGCCCGCAACTTAATCGGCAACGTCACACCCAGCAAAAAACTTGCTGTAGCGGCCAGAAAAGCAACGATTAACGTTTTTCGCCGCCTCAACAACCGTTTCATTTTTGTCACGTCATTCTCTCCTTCACACCTTGCACAGTTAATTCTAGATTTTATGCTGATATCAAGTTAATCCACTTTAGAACAATACTTCGGAAAGTTTTTGATTGCCAACAGTAGAAGTAGGGTTCCAGGGCAATATGCTTGCACAGGACAACGCTGACTACAATCTCAAAACCTAATTTCAATTGTGCGGACTCGCGGCCTTGCTAAACCAGCTTTGGTTTCTTCGTAGATTTATCGTGACTGGTCGCAAAACTCGTAGAAACCCGGTTTCTAGCTACCTATGCGCGGGCAATGAAACTGTCGGAAGTATTGTTAGAAGATACTCTTAAATTAGATGGCACCTAAAGATGCTACTGCAAATGACCGATCGCGGGGAAGTCCGTCCGGATAAAAAAATTTAAGACTTGTGCGCCAGAAATCTCCTAACCCATGAAAACGCGGGATGCTTGAACTTTTTCCCCAGCTAGGGGGACGGCGCTCCAATCGGGTTAATGGCACGATATTCTTAGGGACTCAGACCGCATCGGCCCGCGCCCCTACCTGACACTGCAAGTTGGTTTAACCGGATTTGATATGAGGCGATCGATCGGGCGCCCCCAGCGTCGTAAAATTAACTTTTAGGGCCGATTCTCTGTTTGTACAAGCCGACAATCCGATCGATAACTTCAGCAACAGTCAGATTGTCGGTTTGAATTTCCACAGCATCGGCCGCTTTGCGCAAAGGTGCAACCTCGCGGGTGCTGTCCTTTTCGTCCCGTAGGGCGATGTCTTGTTCCAACTGTGCCAAGCTAATATTAGCCCGATCGGTGTCTTTAAGTTCTAACAGCCGCCTGCGCGATCGCTCTTGTACCGAAGCCGTCAAAAAAATCTTCAGTTCCGCGTCGGGAAACACGTTAGTGCCGATATCGCGGCCTTCTGCTATAATTCCGCCTTTTGTGCCGCAGCGCCGCTGTTCCTCCACCAGAAACTGTCGCACGGCGGGAATTGCCGCCATTTCCGACACGCGGGATGTCACTTCCAAACTGCGAATTGCTTCGGTTACGTCTTTGCCGTTAATCTTCAACATCTTTGATGCGGGATCGAGGTTGTATTCCAAATAGCTGGAACTGACTAATTCGGCGATCGCGCATTCGTCGGAAATCGGCGTATCTGTTTTCAATGCCAGCCAAGTCAGCGCCCGATACATCGCGCCGGTATCCAGATAAAACAAGTTCAGAGCTGTTGCTGCAAGGCGAGTTACAGTAGATTTGCCAGCTCCCGCCGGGCCGTCGATCGCCACAATTGGCCGGCGGTTCCTAAGAATTATATTGTCAATCAAGCGAGTAGAGCCGACTCTGGCTGCCACGGCTAAAAGTCCTGCTGTTTCCACAACCTGCAAGGGCGTCAAAGTGTCGGGATCGACGAGTTCGGCGTATTCGAGCTTGACTGCGGGCTCTCCTGCGACTGCTGCGTGCGCGGCAGCGAGTGCGGCCGCTGCGGTGCGATCCCCTGAAGCAAAAGTTTCCGAGGCTTGTTGCAGCGCGCGGTAGAGTACGGAGGCTTGCTGTTTTTGCTCTACTGTTAAATACTGATTGCGAGAACTCATTGCCAGTCCCGACTCTTCGCGGACGATCGAACCAGCGACAATCTCTACAGGCAAGTTCAAATCAAAGACCAGCTTCCTAATTATTGCTAGCTGCTGGGCATCTTTCTGACCGAAATAAGCTTTTGTCGGCTGCACCAAACTCAAAAGTTTAGTCACAATTGCCGCGACGCCCTGAAAATGACCGGGCCTCGACTTGCCGCACAAAACCGATGTCATCGCCGGCGGCGGTACTACTTGAGTTAATGATGAAAGGTGAATCTCTATATGTTTTTGGGCGGTTTTCTCTGTTTCTGTGCGTGAAGCGAAGCTATCCCGTAGGGAATCGACCGCTTGGTTGCCGAACATTTCCGTTGCTGAGGGAGCAAAAATGACATCAACCCCAGCTTGTTCGCACAACAGCCGGTCTTGCTCGAAATTCCGAGGATAATCTTGAAAATCTTCTGTTGGCCCAAATTGCAGCGGGTTGACAAAAATGCTGACCAGGGCGATCGCATTTTCTTGCCTTGCCCGCTGGATCAAGCTTAGATGTCCTGCGTGCAAAGCTCCCATCGTCGGCACCAAACCGACTGTCACATGAGGTGCAGCAGACTTTTGTGAATTTAAGTAGCAGCGAAGTGCTGCAATGGTAGTAAAGAGGCGCACCGGTAGAATCTCCTGAAGGCATTCGGCAGAATACAGAATTTATTTGTCAGAATTTGTTCGATCTGACCTCTTGCACCGATGTTAGCAACAAGCTCGCGTACAAGAGAGCGGGACTATGGCGACGAGTGCAAGATGTGAGTTTTATTGTAGTTTCTGCCTTCTACACTTCGGATAAATTTTGTATTCTGCCTTAGAGTACCGTTCAGCGTCCAACTGTTGTTTGCTGCTGCGGTTCGATCACTTCGATTTCCACTCTCGCAACGCCGCTGCTCATCATTCCCAGCACGCTGGCGGCGCCGGCGGACAAGTCAATGAGCCGATCGCCCACATAGGGGCCGCGGTCATTAATGCGGACGACTACGGTGCGGCCGTTGTCGAGGTTTCTCACCATGACTCTAGTTCCGAAGGGCAAGTGGCGGTGGGCTGCGGTCAAATCATTTTGATTGAAACGCTCGCCGCTGGCGCTGAGGTTGCCGTCAAATCCCGGGCCGTACCAGGAAGCCCAGCCGCTGAGGCGCAATTGAACTGGGCCCAGAGACAGCACGGGGGGTTCTGGCTGGGGTCTGCCTGCGACTTCTTGCAGGGGTGGGGCGTTACCCAGAAGGCGGCGGAGGCGATTGGTTGCTTGCAGGGCGTCTCGGCTAAAGTTGCTGGTGGTGTCCGGGAGCATGGTTTCGGCGTTGATGTTTACCAAGTCCTCACCGTTTGCCTGGATAATGTAGCGATCGCCTTTTTCCCACTTAACGGTAATGCTGTTCGGATCGATGTTGTTGCGGGCTAGCTGGTTGAGTCTTGCTGCTAAGCTCGATGCCCGCCACACCGGATCGGATTCTTGGATGCGGTCGTTGCTGGCAATGTTTCCAACTTTGGGATTTTCTTTGGCGCCCGCTACTTGCATCTGACTGCTAGCACCGGCTTTGCTGTCGCCAGTTTCTCCCAAAAGCGTGTTTTTTTCCGGACTGGCGTTCACAAAGGTGATGACTGGAATGTTTCGCACGTAGACTGTCGCTGCTTGTCGCCCGCCCAAGTCGTGGGGCTGAATTTTGGCGATCGAGTCTCGGTCAATGTCAGCTCTTGCTTGGTACTGATACTGTCCGACTTTTTGTGCTTCGACCCGAGTCGCGTTTAACTGCGGGGACGGTTCGGTGGAAATTACTTGCTTAGAAGCCTGAGAGTTTTGCTTGCCGGCACCTGTTGCTTGTGCGTGACAAGAGGATGCCGTTCCTACCACAGGAACTAACAGGACAGCGAGTAGAGCACCAACAAATTTTTCCTTCATACGTCCATTTTTGTGAAGAGCCATTGCCAACCGAGATTGGAGGATTGGCCGTTTGGCGGCGGGCGTCAAGGATTTCTCTCTTGCCCTCCGCCATTCCCCCGTGAGTCAAAGCAAAGTATCGGGGTGCGTTTTTGCTTTAATGCTTCAGCCCCAAATAAATTTGGCTGAAATTTCCCTGACACTTGACAACTCATACTCGATTCGCAATTTGTGTTTTGTTCACGAACTGCAACAGACTACCACAAACTTTTGCGGTTGGGGATCGCTGCGATCGCGATTTTCACCAAATCTTCATTAAATTTTCTCAGAACTCTCTATCATAAAATCCTTTAGTTCTAGTGCTTACAGCCGTTTCAGCCATTCCTGAAAAATTTACAAAATTTTACACAAATTTATTGTTTTTTGTGGGCTGCCAAATGGCTAGTGTGAAAAAAGCTGTTTGTCAACTGTTATCGGAATAAACTAAAAATTAGAAATCGATTTGGCGGACTTATGGATTATCGAGAAGCAGGTGTGGATGTTGAGGCGGGCAGAGCTTTTGTCTCGCGCATCGGGAGTATGGTCAAGAGCACGCACCGATCGGGTGTTTTGGGCGGATTCGGCGGGTTTAGCGGTTTTTTCAGCGTCCCGGAGGGTTTAAAAGAGCCGGTGATGGTTTCGGGTACTGATGGCGTTGGGACTAAGTTGAAATTAGCCCACAATCTCGATCGGCACGACACGGTAGGTATCGACTTGGTGGCGATGTGCGTCAACGACGTGCTGACATCCGGGGCCGAACCCCTCTTTTTTCTCGATTATTTAGCGACGGGAAAGTTAAATCCCGAACAATTAGCTGCGGTGGTGGCCGGGATTGCTGACGGTTGCAAGCAAGCGGGCTGTGCTTTGCTCGGAGGGGAAACGGCAGAAATGCCCGGTTTTTACCAAGCGGGAGAGTACGATTTGGCGGGGTTTTGCGTGGGAATTGTCGAAAAGAGCAAATTGTTGGACGGTTCGCAGGTGCGGGTAGGAGATGTCGCTGTGGGGCTGGCGAGTTCGGGCGTGCACAGCAACGGTTTTAGTTTGGTGAGAAAAATTGCGGGCGATTGGGGTTTTGATTGGCATTCCCAACCCGAACATTTAGGCGGCAAAAGTTTAGGAGAAGTGCTGTTAACTCCGACTACAATTTATGTTAAACCAGTCCTCGAAGCAATTAAGAGCGGTTTAGAAATTCACGGCATGGCTCACATTACGGGCGGCGGTTTGCCGGAAAATTTGCCCCGCTGTTTGGGAGCAAATCAAGCTGTGAAAATTGACAGCAATAGCTGGCCAAAATTGCCGATTTTCCAGTGGATTGCTGAAGCAGGACAAGTTGCAACAGCAGATATGTTCAATACTTTTAATATGGGGATTGGGTTTGTGCTGTTGGTCGCTCCCAGGGAAGTAGAACAGGCTGTTAAATGGTTTGAATCTCAGGGAATTGGTGCTTGGGCGATCGGCGAAGTAATTGAGGGGAACGGAGAATTAATAATGGGCTTCGATTAATTTTAGTTGAATGAATCTAAAAAAAATCCTTTTTTTTTTAGGGTTAAAAGCTTGACTCTAAGCATTCAGTAAAGTACAATTAAATAATGGGAATGGTAGCAAAATTTAAATTTAAGCTACCACTCCCATTATCTAATTGTACCACAATAATTCCCAAAAAGTCAATAGGTAATAGTTTCTTTTTTTAGGGCGGATTTTTCAACAATATTTTCAGAAACTCGGTTTATTGAACAATACCTTCACCAACTTTAGTTGGTATTCATGACTTTTAATATGGGCATTGAGTTTGTGGTGTTGGCCGATCGCCCAAAAGTAGAACAGGCTTGTTAAATAAGCTGTGGGTGATGACAAAACTCCTGGCAACTTGGGCGATCGGGTGCGGTTGAATTTCGATACTAGCTTTACTGGAACTGATCGTTTGAGAACGCGGCTGCAAGCAAGAAACAACGCTCGGTACGATCGCCCTACCGCCACTCCCATGACTCGCACCAACTTTGACGGGGATAGCGGCCCTCAAATCACCCTCGATAAAATCAGCTAGGGAGCATCTCACTTTTGCAACCAAGCTAGAAATTGGAGTTTTGAGGCAGGAGGCAGGAGGCAGGAGGCAGGAGGCAGAAGGAAAGAGGAAGAAGGAAGGAGCCACAAGAAGTATTTTTACAAATATGAGATGCTCCCATTAGCTATCAGTTCCTCATCGGGAGCCGCACTAATGTTGAAGTTGGGGCAAAAAAACTTAGTTATGATGATGTAGCTCCTTTAATCAACCCTTATTTTGATAGTGCAGCCCAAGGCGCACTTTCTCGGTTTGGAGCGTTCAACCCCGCTATTTACAACACTCCCGGAGAAACGGGAATTGCCATTAATCAACAATTGAGCGACCAACTAAATCTAACTTTGTCTATCTGACAAATACCGCCGCTGACTCTACACAAGGTAACGGACTTTTTAACGGTAGCTACGGGGCACTGGCTCAACTTACTTACTCGCCAAGTTCCGAGATCGATTTAGCGTTAAGTTACGTGCGAAGCTACTCTCGCAAAAATGATGTTGACCTTTCTCTCGGCACCGGCAGCAATAACCCCAATCAACCATTCAATCAAAGTGCCACAAGAGGCAACCATTTCGTCGCGTTCAAGCAAGCAGGCGCCCCTCGTCTCGATTTGCACTTTCAGGGTGGGATACGTAGATGCTCAGCAGTTGTCCGGGGGCGATGCAAAAGCGGAAATTTGGAACGGTGGAGTGACTTTTGCTTTTCCAGATTTGTTCTCCGAAGGCAATGTCGGCGGCCTGATTATTGGCGTCCCGGCAAAGGTGACTCGCAAGGATATTAAAGAAAACAAAGACAATGCTACTTCTCTGCACGTAGAAGCTCTCGACCGCATCTAAGTCAGCGATTTTATCAGCGTTACGGCGGAAGTTTATATGATTACAAATACGGATCGCAACTAGGACAACGGTACAACATGGGTGGGAGTTGTGCGGACGAGCTTTACTTTCTAAGATGTTAAAAATTGTGCATAAATGACCTTTTTTAAAGATAAGTTTGTGGCAAAATTATCTATTTTTATTTCGGAACATATCAATACCTTTATAACCGGGATTTTTACCTTTATCAAAGGCTAATCAAGCAGTTTTTTTGTCAATTAAACCCGGTTTTTGGCAAGCCGTGCGTCCAGGATAATATCTTCCTTTACAAGGGTGACTTGATTCCGATTTGTGGTATGTTTTGTTGGCGAAGGGATTTTTTAGGACAATATTAGATATGAAACGTTTAAAATTAAAATCCATGCTGGCGGCGATCGCGATCGCCTTTTGTTTAATTGCGATCGCCAGCTACGCCCAAGCCAACAAGACTTTAACACTGGCGACTTCCCCAGACTACCCGCCCTATGAATTTAAAGATACGGCTGTTAGCGGCAACGAAATCATCGGTTTTGACATTGATATTGCCAAATATATTACTAAAAAATTAGGCTACGAGCTGAAAGTAATTGGCATGGATTTTAACGGCTTAATTCCCGCTTTGCAGGCGGGAAGAGCAGATTTTGTGATGGCTGGAATGACTCCCACAGCAGAAAGGAAAAAAAATGTTAATTTTTCTGACCTTTACTACGAAGCTCAAAATACAATTGTTGCGAATAAAGGCAGCAATTTGACCAAAGCTGATGATTTAGCCGGCAAAAAAGTAGGCGTTCAACTCGGAAGCATTCAGCAGGAAGCTGTGAAAAAAATGGCCGGGGTGCAACTCGTTCCTCTGAATAGGATTCCTGACATCATTCAAGAAATTAAATCGAACCGTCTCGCGGCGGGAGTGATCGAGGATACTGTCGCTACGGGTTATGCAGCAGCGAACCCGGACTTGGAATTTAACACAATCCCGAATACTGAAGAAAGCGGTTCGGCGATCGCCTTTGGCAAAGGTTCGAGATTAGTTCCAGAATTCAACCGAGTCCTCCAACAAATGAAAGCCAGCGGTCAAATTAAGGAACTAGCTACTAAGTGGTTTTCTCGACCGATTCCGCAAGAACCTGCTCAAGCAAATCAGCCTGCTGTAGCCTCCAAGTTCGGGTTAGATTTTGCCAAAATCTTGCCGAGTTTGCCTTATATTTTGTCCGGTATTTGGGTAACGCTAACTTTTACCTTGCTGTCGGCATTTCTGGGATTTATCTGGGGAATCGTGCTGTCTCTGTTTAAGATTTCTAGCATTAAACCGCTGTTCTGGTTTGCCACTGCTTACACCTCTATTTTTCGAGGAACGCCGCTAATATTGCAGTTGACTTTAGTTTATTTTGCAACGCCGCAGCTTACCGGCTATAATATATCGGCGCTGCAAGCTGGCGTGATTACTTTTTTCCTGAATTCTGGGGCTTATATTTCCGAAACAATCCGCGCGGGAATTCAAGCCGTAGATAAAGGTCAAAAAGAAGCCGCAGAATCCCTTGGCGTTCCCTACAAACTGATGATGGGCGATATTATCTTGCCGCAAGCGTTGAAAAATATCTTGCCTGCATTGGTGAATGAAAGTATTGCTTTGCTGAAGGATTCAGCTTTAGTTTCAGTAATTGGCGTAGAAGACTTGCTGCGCCGCGCTACAATTGTGGGAGCAGAAAAGTATATTTACTTTGAACCTTTGATATTTGTCGGCGCAATTTATTATTTGATGGTGCTTAGTTTAACTTGGGGGGCCAATGTACTCGAACGCAGACTCCAAAGTAGCAGTTAATGTCGATCGCCTGTATAAATCTTTTGGCAATCTGAAGGTTTTGCGCGAGATAACTACTGAGATTCATCAAGGAGAAGTGATTGCCATTATCGGCCCTTCGGGGTGCGGCAAGTCTACTTTTTTGCGGTGTTTGAATTTACTGGAAATTCCGACTTCGGGACACATATATATTGACGGAGTGGATATTACTTTGCCGAAGGCAGATATTATGAAAATCCGCCAGAAAGTAGGGATGGTTTTTCAGCATTTCCACTTGTTCCCGCACATGACTGTGCTGCAAAATGTCATCTATGCGCCTGTAAAGGTGAAGCAAATTGCTAAGGATGAAGCGCGTCTGAAGGGGTTAGAATTGCTGG
The DNA here is from genome assembly GCF_036704615.1 of Microcoleus sp. K4-B3. Taxonomy (NCBI): domain Bacteria; kingdom Bacillati; phylum Cyanobacteriota; class Cyanophyceae; order Oscillatoriales; family Microcoleaceae; genus Microcoleus; species Microcoleus sp. K4-B3. Next base: position 35,515 of record NZ_JAUBSF010000044.1, on the reverse strand, counting down.
AAAAAGTGGGTTTGTCAGATAAGGCAGAGGTTTATCCTTCTAAGCTTTCGGGGGGACAAAAACAGCGGGTGGCGATCGCCCGCTGTTTGGCTATGGAACCGGAAATTTTGTTGATGGACGAACCGACTTCTGCACTCGATCCTGAAATGGTTAAAGAAGTGTTAGATGTGATGAAAGCTTTGACGAAAACGGGAATTACAATGGCAATTGTAACTCACGAGATGGGTTTTGCGCGGGAAGTCGCCCACCGGATTTTGTTTCTGGATGGCGGAAAGGTGGCGGAAGATGTGCCGCCGCAGGAGTTTTTTAGCAACCCGAAGTGCGATCGCGCCAAGCAATTTCTGGAAAAAATGCTTTAATCTGATATCGCATCCCCAATCAAACAGGTTTGTTGTTCGATCGCACATAATCTAACATTCTCAGCCGGGGACTGACGGCGAAACAATTAAATTCACCTTTTTTAACTGTTTTTTTAACTGCGTCGATCGCGCTGCCGATCGAGTTTAGCTAAAAATGCACCGGAAACATCCGCCAGAATGCTAATTATCCGATACAAAGCCACCGCACTCAGAATTATACCCGTAGAAAAGCGATCGGACAGCAGGGCGATCGCCGTTGCTTCAAATACTCCCATTCCCCCCGGTGCACCCGGTACGACTAAACCGACAACAAACGCAAAACAAAAAGCACCGAACAAGTTGGGAATATTGCTAAAGTTCACCGGAGTTACAGCCATTACCGTTAGCAAAAAACCGCAGCCCCGCAATCCGATAAAACACATTTGTCCGATTAACGGCACTAAAGGATAGCGTTTTATTGGCAAATTAATTTTACGGCGGGACTTGACATTCGAGGTTTTTTTAGCTATATTTGAAGTAGACTCTGTAAAAAAATTTAGTCCCTCGCCCGCAGCCTCCCCAGTCTTTGAATTTTCCCCATTATTCTTTGATAACTTCAACCGCTCTACAAACAGAACGATCGGATTTAAAATTCGGGGATGAATCGCCGTCAAAATAGCAGCACAACCGACAAGCCGCAACAACCAATTGAATTTGTCAAAACAAATCAACCCAATCAGCACGCCAGCAGAAGCCATCAGCAGCGGTTCCAGCAACACGCTGAGAGTAGCAGCTTTCGGAAAAATACCAGCCTTTTTTGCGTCCAATATTCGACCCCAAAAATGCCAAATATTCCCCGGTAAATACTTGGCAATATTAGTTTTGAGAAAAACTTGAATTGCCCACGCGGCAGTTACAGGTTGACGGAATTCCCGCAAAATCAACATCCACACCCAGCCGACGAAAATTAGAGAAAATAAAGTGACGCCAAGGGCGATCGCCAGCAACGGAAAACTTTCGGCTCGAATTTGGATATTCGCGACTTCTCGCCAGTGAGTTAAAAAAGCTTTGGCAATAAATAAAAACGTCCCGCCCAAAATCACATAGCGCAAATAAGGCTTTAAATGCGATTTCGCGAGATTTAAAAAATTCTGAATTCGATGCAAGTGTTGTTTTCCCATTTTCCGATCCCGATTTTGAATTTGGGATGACTGCTTTCTTAACCACAATTTCATATTTCAATACTCCGGACTGTTTTTTTTGAACGTTGGAAGCATTGATATTTCGTTCCCGCTTGAACCCTGGAACCCGCATTTTCTCGTTTACCAGCACCTCATATCGAAATTTTGTCCGGACTATTGATATTTAAACTTTAAAATTTAGAGAGCTCGTATTTAAGGAGTATATTTTTATGGCCGGCCCGACTTCTGATGGTCTTTCGTATCTTTTAGACGATAGCCCCAATAGTTTAACTTTAACACCAGGCTTTTTGACTCCTTATCCTAACGGACTTTTTGCCCTCGGAGGCAACGATTTTATTGTCGGTGCCTCGGATGCCGATCGCATCAGCGGTGATAATGGTAACGATCGCATTCTCGGCGGTGGCAATTCCGATACCCTGTTCGGGGGTGCGGACAACGATTTGCTAAACGGCGGTGTCAGCAGCGACATCCTGTTTGGCGATGCCGGCAGCGATACCTTGCAGGGAGGTAAGGGAGGGGACGGCCTCAACGGCGGCGACGGCAGCGACGTTTTAGTGGGCGATGGGGGCAAAGATACGCTGACAGGGGGTTTGGGCCCAGATACCTTTGTCCTTCGCAGCAACTCCGCAGTCTCCGATCCGGCGGCAGCAGACGTTATTACTGACTTTAACAGTTTTGTGGATTCGATCGGACTGACTGACAATCTTACCGAAGCTGACTTGATTCTCGAAGAAATCTCGATCGCTCCCGGTATTTCCAATACATTAATTAAAATTCGCCAATCCAATGCTATTTTAGGCTTGGTAGCTAACGCATCTCCACAAGACCTCGCCGATACATTCATCTCTGCAACTACCGTATTGGGCAACCAACTGGATCGAGCTCGCGATTTAGGCGTTTTGGGCGGCACTCAAACGATCGCAGACTCGGTTAGCAACGCCCGGCCAGATGGCCTTTACCGCTTTACTTTGCCTGCAACTAGCGACTTTAAATTAACTGTCAGCGGTTTGACGGCGGATGTTGACGTTGCTCTAATTAAAGATATTAACGGCGACAATTCTATTGACTTCACCGATATTATTGCTTCTTCTCAAGAATCGGATTTATCGCCGGAGTCGATCGACCTCAACGCTTTGGCCGCAGGAACTTACTTTGTCCGAGTTTATCAATACCAAGGCAGTACAAACTTTAACCTAAATCTGTCTGCAACTCCTGCAACTGTTTCTCCTAACAATCCGAGCAACTTGCAGGGTTTTGACTCTCGTTTTGGGTTCGGTTTGGTGAATGCAGCGGCGGCAGTTGCTAAAGCTCAAGGTACTGCAACTTTTCCTGATGTTCCCGACTTGGGCGGCGACGAGTGGGGCAGAGATTTAATTAAAGCTCCAGAAGTTTGGGCGAAGGGCTTGACTGGAGACGGAATTGTGGTGGCAGTTATCGACAGCGGAGTTGACTACAATCACCCGGATTTGACGGGGAATATTTGGAGCAATGCGGGAGAAAGCGGTGTTGACGTGGCCGGTCGCAATAAAGCTAGCAACGGGGTTGATGATGACAACAATGGCTTTGTTGATGATTTCCGAGGATGGGATTTTGTCAACAGCGATAATGACCCGATGGATGATAACAGTCACGGCACTCATATATCGGGTTTAGTTGCTGCGAAAAAAGATGGGGTTGGGATTACTGGAACGGCTCCAACTGCGAAGATTATGCCTTTGAAAATACTCGATGAGGCGGGAGTCGGCAAAATTAGGGATGAAATTAATGCGATTAATTATGCGGTGGCAAATGGAGCTAAGATAATTAATGTGAGTTTGGGCGGTCTCCAGTTGAATGAAGAAGAATTGGATGCTATTCGAGTCGCTGAAGCTCAAGGGGCGATCGTGATTTCGGCGGCGGGAAATGATGCTCGCCCACAAGCTGATTATCCGGCTCGGTTTGCCAATGAGGTAGGAATTGCTGTCGGTGGTGTTAACCGAAATGGCTTGTTTGCAGATTATTCTAACCGGGCGGGTGCGGAGGCAATTAATTATTTTGTTGCTCCGGGCGGCGACGGTGGCAGGGCAGATTCGGGTGACGTTTATTCAACTGTACCGCTTTCTGAACCGGGGATTCCCTATCAATATTTTGCGGGTACTTCAATGGCAGTGCCGCAGGTAGCTGGGGTGATAGCTTTGATGTTGCAAGCTAATCCGAATCTGACTCCTGCTGAAATTAAGAGGATTCTTGCGGAAACTGCCAATCGAGCTGTTTGAATTTGATTTTGTGCGATCGATCTACAATCCTCAATCTTATACCAATTATTAACAGTAGGGACACGGCAATGCCGTGTCCTAATCCCCCCGCGCCGGACACGGCATTGCCGTGTCCCTACAGATGCTTGCGTACAATCTATCTGTATAGCTACTTTTGGGAATTGGTATTAAAAATTGGCGGCGTAACTTAAGTCAAATTGGCGGCACAGACTGATGCAGCAGTAGTTTGGTCGATCGAATACTAACTCGTAATTCATCTCGCCGTCTATTTTGGTGATGGGCTGCTTTAAGGGGATGCCCTGAATGTCATATTGGCGGCGTTCTAAGGCACTCCAGTCGATAATTTTGATGTCGATTTGGTTCTGCAACTCAGTTGCGATCAGATATAGTTGCATCTTGTCTTCAACTTTCCCTGTCAGGGGGATTTTTATTAACACTGACTGAGTGACGATGGGTTTTTGGTCGTTGGGATGTTTCTGGGTGTGGCAGCTTTTGAGTTCTATATCATAAGGTTCTACCTTGAATTTCTCTCCGCTGGCGATCGCAGACGAGTGCAAGTCTTTCAGGCACTTTTCTAGGTGAGGGATCAGCCCTAAGTCTGGATCGCACAGCAGTTTGCGAATATTCGAGGTTTCAGTGACTGTCATTGTAGATTTTTTATGTTATTTTTTGATTCTTAACTTCTAGCTTACCGCGAAAAGCAGCCCTATTGAACTATACTTGCGACATACTTCCCAAAAACCATTTTCTGGGCAGTATGTCTCGGTAAATAAGACATTTTTTGCCTTAATTCTTTCAGATTATTTTTTGGTAATTTTCCAGAGATTGAGCTCAACATTAGCGTCAGCCGGATCTATTTGATAATTTTGTTGCTGAATTGCCGATCGCAAAGTTGAGGACGGTCTGTATACAAACAACTCGCTGAAACCATCGGGAATTTTTGAGGGTTGCGGTTTTTTAAGTGCCAATTTTCGATTTTTGTAGCAAGAAGTGTAACAGCGGGGTTCTATTAGCAGTTTGACTTTTGGTTTGAGGTGATAACTTAAAGGCATCATATATGCGATCGGGGCATCGCTGATAATTAGGGGATTGCTGGCTTGATTTACAGTCTCAGCTACTTGTAATTCGGCTCGAAGCCAGCCGCTGCCTTTATTCCACCAAGTCTCTCTTTGAGAACTAACTCCACCGGATATAAGACCTGCGGCAAACAGTGCAACTATAACTATTCTCCACAGTTTTTGCTGTTTGAAGTTATCCAAATTGTTACTAATTTTCGCAGACAGTAGGTAAGCCACTGCTAGCTGAATTCCCACATAACAAGGAACTAAATATCGCGGATTTGCCGAGCGCCTCCCACCTTTCATTATATCAGGTACTGCTAAAAACAAAGCTGTTGTTGCAATTAATAACAATACTATCAACCACACTCGCTTTGGTGTATGTCGGCACAGAAAATAAAGGGCATAGCCGACTAAAGCTAAAATCATGATACCAACGGGAATTAGCAAGGCTAGTTGTGTGGCGTTGGCAGTTCCATCAATGCCAATATCAAAAAATGCTATGGTGACGGAACCAACCCACCTGCTGACTAATCTTAAGAAATTCGTCTGTTCTGCCCATGCTGTTGTGCTTCTAATTTGATTGAAGTTTTCTACAGTATTTATGAGGGAAGGCATGAAGCCGATAAAGGCGATTAAAGCTGCTACATAATAGGCAATGAATGTTTTAACATCGCGCCAGTTGGCAATGACTGCGACGTAGATTGCGTGGGCTGCGGCGACGCAGACAAATAACAAGTGGGTGTACAATCCCAGTGTTGCTGTGCCTGCATAAAGCGCCCAGGAAAGAACGAGGGCGAGAGGATTTTGATTTTCGTCAGGGCGCATTGCTCGCAGCAAGGCTGCACTCGATAAAATAGTAGTTACTGTCCACAAACTGTACTGTCTTGCTTCTTGGGCAAACAAGATGTGGTAGGGAGAAATTGCGAAAATGGCGATCGCCATCCACGCCACTGTTGAAGATTCAAATAACTCCCAAGCCAGCCAATAAATTGCGGGAAATACTAACAAGCTAATCACGGCGGCCAAACTTCTCATTGCTGCAACGGAACTGCCGAACCACTGCGCCCAATATCGCGCTAGTACGTAATACAGCGGCGGGTGTTGGGGGTCTTCTGTTGCTAAAGAATTCAGGGTATCGCTTAAAGTTTTTTCGGAATTTATCTGCTGATATTTTTGTAAATCCGCAGGCGAGGTTATTTTCTGGTAGGAAATTTGTTTGATGATTTCGGCTTCGGTGTAGCCAGAAACTCTCAAAGAAGTATATGTTTCGTCGAGCCAGTAAAATTTGCGATCGAGATTGGCGAAGCGAAATAAAATACCGATGACTAATACGGCTATAATTAAAAATCGCAGCCACTTGTCAAGTGAAGGGTTTTGAAAATTTAGTCGATCGCGATCTTTCGTAGATTCCATTTTATAACTAGCTCATATCGCAGAATTTTTTTCTGTTACCCCACAGTAAGGTGCGCATTGCGCACCCTACCAACTTAACAGCCAAAGTGAGGACTGAAGTCCTCACTGCCAACAAAGGAATGATTAATCATCCACTCCTTCAATCGGTGCAAAACCCTGCCGCTGAATATTTTCGGTTATGGTGCGGGGTTCGAGGAATTGCAGCAAATAATCCGGGCCACCCGCTTTAGAACCAACTCCCGAAAGTTTGAATCCTCCGAAAGGTTGCCGCGATACCACAGCGCCGGTGATTCCGCGATTGATGTACAGGTTTCCGACTTCAAAATCGGATGCGGCTCGATCGATATGCGAAGGCGTGCGAGAATACAATCCGCCGGTTAAAGCAAAATTCGTGCCGTTAGCAATAACAATCGCTTCGCTGAAATTCTTTGCCCGAATCACCGACAAAACCGGGCCGAAAATTTCTTCTTGGGCGATAGTTGCTGTCGGCGATACTTCCGTAACAATGACTGGGCCGACAAAATAACCGGTTTCCGGTGCAGGCATTTCTAAAGCTATTTTAGCTTCGGCGCGACCTTTTTCGATATATTCGCGGATGCGCGAATGGGCATTTGCATCGATCACAGGGCCGACTTGAGTGCCGGGATTTTCTGCTGCGCCGACATTGAGCGATCGCGTCGCTTCTACCAATCTTGCCACAAAATTATCGTACACGGATTCGACTACAATTACTCGCGAACAAGCGGAACATTTTTGGCCGCTGTAGCCAAATGCCGAATAAACTACGCCTGCAACTGCTTGGTCTAAATCCGCACTTTCATCGACAATAATTGCATTCTTGCCGCCCATTTCCGCAATTACTCGTTTCAGGTGTTTTTGTCCAGGCTGCAAAATCGCAGCATCGGCATAAATCTGACAGCCAACTTCCTGAGAACCGGTGAAAGTAATCATGTGAACGTCAGGATGTTTCACCATGTAAGCGCCGACGGTTGAACCTTTGCAAGGCACGTATTGAAATACGCCTTTGGGGATTCCGGCTTCTAGCAAAATTTCTGTGATTTTTGCTGCAATTACTGAGGAAACTTCCGCAGGTTTGAGCAAAGTACAATTCCCTGCCACCAGCGATGCAACTGTCATGCCCACAGGAATTGCGAGGGGGAAATTCCAAGGTGAAATGATTAAAGAAATGCCGCGCGGCTGATAGGTGTAGCGGTTGGTTTCTCCGGCTACGTCGTAATTTTTTCCTTGTTCTAACCGTTCCATTTCGTCGGCGTAGTACCGGCAAAAATCAATAGCTTCGGAAACTTCGGCATCGCATTCTCTGACAGGTTTGCCGACTTCAAACACCATCCAAGCTGATAGTTCGTGCCGCCGCTGTTCCATCAATTCTGCGGCTTTGCGGAGGACGCCTGCCCGCTGTCGGACGGGGGTTTTCCGCCAACTGGTTGAGGCTGATTTTGCTGCTTCAAGGGCTTGTTTGGCTTGTGCTTCGGAAAGCAATCCGATTTTGCCAACGACTTCTGTGGGATTGGAAGGGTTGAGGGAATTAACTGTTGCTTCAGTATTTTGGTACTCGCCATTGATTAGCGGTAAATAGGTTTTGCCTAAGTTGGCGCGCACTGATTTGATGGCTGTTTCTGCTTGTTGTCGCAATTTGGTATTGGCGTAGTCGGTATCGGCAACGTTGGGAAATACTTTGCTGTAAACTAGCTGGTCATTTCCGTTAGCAACTGGCGCGGCTAACAATTGTTCGATCGGCATTTCTTCGGAACTTTGCCGGATGAAAGAACTGTTGGCAGTATTTTCCAGCAAACGGCGGATTAAATAAGCCATTCCCGGCAGCAAATCGCCGTAGGGGCAGTAGACTCGGACGCGATAACCCCGATCGACCAAAAGCTTAGCCAATTTGTCGCCCATCCCGTACAGTACCTGCATTTCAAAGCGGCGGCGCGGGATGTTGAGAGTTTCAGCAATGGCGATCGCCCTCGCTTGCGATCGTACATTATGACTGCCAATAGCTGCATACAAATATTCGTGATTTTCGAGCAGCAACTGCGTCATCTGCTCGAAATTGGCATCGGTAGCAACTTTGTCATTGTAGACCGGCTGCGGCCAATCTTTCTGCATCGCTTTGATAGTTTCCTGATCCCAGTAAGCGCCTTTTACCAGCCGCACTGTTACCGGATTTCCGCGTTTTTTTGCCCAGGAAATCAGGTTTCGCAAATCTTGGGCGCTGTCGCGCAAATATGCTTGCAATGTAATTCCAATATCGGTGCGACTGCGAAACTCTTCTTCTAACAATAAGTCTTTGAGAATGCTCAGAGTCAAACTCTTGTAAGCATACTGTTCCATATCGAAATGAACGGCTGCTCCCAACTCCTTCGCGCGGCGCAGTAACAGGCGAATTCTCTCGCTTACTTTCTCCTCGCTACCTTTAGCATCCAACGGGTCAAACTGAGAATAAAAAGCCGTTAACTTTACCGATACTTGCACTCGCGGCAGAGTTTCGCCGTCAGCTTTGTCAATTGCATCTACCTGCGACCAATTCTTCGCTGCATTCGCCAGTTCCTCCATCAATTCCAAATAGCGGTTAAGATAAATTTGCGCCTCCGCTTCAGTAATGACAGCTTCCCCCAAAAGGTCAACTGTAAAACCCATTTTATCTTTGCGAAGTCGCTCTAAGGTTTTAATTACCTGCTTGATATTTTCCCCAGAAATATACTTGTGCGCCAAAGTTTCCACAGCAGGCGCCACCGTCGTCGCCGCCAATTGACCAGGAACCGAATCAGGGCTAGCAAAGTTGAGTAATTTTTTCAATGCTTCGGGCAATTCTACCTCTTCAGCGGTCAGGTATTCTTGCAAGTGACGGGCAATTTCCGGCCTGCTGCGGAGGGCCGGCAAACAGTCAATAAATCGAAACAACTGCACCCGCAGTCCAGGGCTGGCCATCGCCCAATCCATCAGTTTGTCGTCCCAGCGCATTTGGTCTTGGATTTGACCGAAAAAAGAGCGCTTTTTCTCTTGAGTTAGCCGCAGGATTTCTTTGGCAATTTCCTGGGTTTTTGCTTCGTAGATGTTTTCAGATACTTGTGCGATCATTGGTAATAAGTAATTGGTAATTTGTAATTAGCAACAGGGGGGGCTTATGTATTTTGTAACTACCCCCTGATACAATTATAGTTGCTATTTCACTTCAATTTTAACTTGGTAGTTTGCTTGGCGATCGCCGGAAATTTCAATAGTATAATCGCCACTACTGGCTAGTTGAGCTTCCCACTGACTTGTGCTATTTGCAGTGCCTACTTTTTCACCGTTAGGAGCAATAATTGCGGCGCTAACTTGACCTTCTTGAACATTTATTGTCATGCTTTGGCCGCTATTGCACTCCAGCAAGTAGCGCTTGGATATGTTGGCTCGCAAACTACTGCTCAGAATAGTTCCCGTAGCACCGGCTTGAAAGTTAACTCGCTCAGTTACAGGGGTTTCAACCGCAGCGGGAGAAGGAGAAGGAGAAGGAGAAGACGACGGCGAAGCAAGTTGCGGAACCCCAGACAGGGAGGGTATTTGAGTGGGATTGGGCGACGGGGCGGTTGCTGATGGCCGTGCCGTGCCTGGTGCTGGGGGAACTCCGGGCAGGCGGTTGGCGGGCGCTGCTGCGACAGGCGGAGGGCTTTGGGGGAGGGGTACGTCAGCGGGCAGTCTGATTTGAAGGTTCGCTCTTTCCTGATACATTCTCCACGCTACCAAACTGCCGAGACTGAGTACGGAACCGACTAACATTCCGCTAAGAAAAACTGCCAAAATTTGCCACTTTCGAGCTGGTTTCGGATCGGGACTTGCCGTTTGAATTGTTGGAGGCGGATAACTTGTAATTTGAGTTGTTTCCGGCGTACTATCGGCGGCAACTGGAATTGTTTCGGCTGCGTCGATTGGCGCTGAAATATCTTCGGGCGCGGCCATTTCAGCGGGAGTTTCTACTGATGCTGAAGGTGCATCGGCACTGGCAATTTCACTGCTATCGAACTCATCGCTAGCAGTGGAAATTGTTTCCGGTTGCTGAGTCAAAATTTGTTTTTTTTCCTGTTCGTCGCTCATGGGACTAAAATTATTTTACAAAGACCGCTTTTAGACATTTTACGTTACTGGTGCGATCGCCTGCACTGAAATTATCTAGCAGAATGAAGAAGGCACGACACGGATTTTGACAAGGATACACGGATTAATTATCGAGGGTTAGGCAAAAGTTAGAAGGAAGATTGTTCATCTGCATACAAACCTGCCATGATATTAGTCTATATCGTTCAACTTAATTACTGCTTCAATCTCGTCAGGAAATGCTTCAGCATAAGCCCAGGCATTTTTCAATTCGCTAGCACTAAGATGCGGATAATCTTCTAAAAGTTGAGCATCAGTTGCACCTAATCGACGAGACTCTACCAATCCCCAAACAGAAATTCTAGTCCCGGCAATCCTGGCATTACCGCCGACTACACCGGGAGTTTTTTGAATTCCCTGCCAAGTGTTGGCTAAACTTTGAGCTAATATCTGTATTGCTTGAGCTTTCTCGGGCGGAGTCAGGGAAAGCAGTTGCGGTTCTAATTTTTTTAGTGTCATAGTTAATCAGCGGTTTGGCTGCTGGGAATGTCGTATCTATATTATAGCGCTCAATTTTTTTACTAATAAGAATAAACAAGTGAATTAATTTCCTATAAAGCTAAGGCTAATGCGGTGTTGGTACATCGAAATCGTTTAACGATAGAACATTATAAGATGTGCCTGCTAAAGCTCTGACTAGCTTTTGGTCGAGAGTTAGCAAAGGCGCGTCAACTTGTTGTGAAAGAGCAACGTAACTACCATCATAAGCAGAAATTCCATAATTTAAGGCGATATTTGTTGCATCTAAAATCAGTTCAGCATTAGATACTGCACGCAAGGATAAAGCTCTAAGATTAGCTAAATCTGTTGGAACATCGGCAGCAGCGTAAAGTCCAGCACGGACATACTTCCAGATAATATTTGCACACTCAATATAAAACAGATCGGGTACAAATATTTCAGTCTGTGGAATTTCAAGATGGGTAAACAATTGAACGACTTTAGATGACAGCGGATCGGGGATAAATTGCTTAATCCCCACGCTAGCATCGACTACGCACCTCACAGGATTGGTCATCTGTCGCGATCCTCTCTAATTAAAACGGTACTATCTAGTATCATCCCCATATTCGCCGGACGAGACTCGCGACGACGGCTGATTTCTGCCAATAGTTCTGTTACAGACTTTTTACCTTTTCCTGAGAGGGGTTTTGTCTCTGTTGACAACTCTGCTTCTAAAATGGCGATCGCAAACGCGCTAATCGAGCGGTTTTGAGCCGCGGCTAACTCTTGCAGTCTCGCGTACAATTCCTCTGGTATATTTTCTATTTGCAGGGTAGCCATCTGTTAAACTCCTAGCATAGTTATCCTAAATATTAGCATAGGAAGGCGGGTTTAGGAGATAGTTACTTTTAAATATAGATTGTTGGTAAAACCCACCCATTGTATCTTTAAAGAGGTATCTTGCGATTTACCGTTGGTTGGGGGCGGGTTTATGAGATTGTTAGTTACAGGCGCGTATTGTTGGTGGAATCCGCCCCGACAAATTCCCAATTTCCCATTCCCAATTCCCCATTCCTGATTGCGATTCACCCCTTAGTAATTAGGCAAAGACTGCCAAAAAGGCCGCTCTTCTGGCTTCCTCACAGTATTCGTCGCCGACTGCACGTTTCCTTTCAATTCTTGATAATACCTGTCATCCAAAAAACTAACGCTGACGCCAGCAGGAAGCAGGAGTTGGCGCAATCTTTCCTGAGTGTAATCTACACCCTCAATCATTGGCCCGCGCGGATTTGAAACTAACAACTTGCCGTTAACTGGCACCGAATTTACCATATTCGGCCACCAAGCATAACCGCTGTAGCCAAACATCACCGGAACTTGAATAATTTGGTCGTCTCCGAGTAAAAACTCTCTTTTCAACTTCTCTATAATCGGATTAAGTTTCTGATTTTGCAAAGAGAGATTGTGTTGAATTAAAGCACGGTTTTTCAAGGCGGCGCTGACAGTTGTTTGAGTGCTCAAACCGCGATTTATGGTCACATCGCCGTAACCTCTTCCCTCCAATTCTTCCAACAGCTTAACTCCGGCTTCTGGACTGGCGATCGCCATTACATATTGTCCGGGAGTTTGAGTGGGAATAAAATTGATAATTTCATCGACTTGGCGAGTCAGAAGCCAAGAAGTATCAATATCCACTGGCGGCCCTTGAATTCTCTGAGCTTGAATAAAATCAAGTACCTCTGGATTAAAACTAGCATTTCCCGAATTCCCGTAATAAACTCGACCCATTGGGTGTCCGGGAATCGGCGGTGTCACCTGCAAATTGCCGTATCCGTCAGCCCACTGACTTACAGGGTCTAAAGAACGAGGATTGCCAATGTTAAATACTTTCAAATCCCGGTCTTTAGTTAATTTAACAGGCGGTTTTTTGTCTGGCTCGCTATTGCTTTTTAGTGCTACATTAAACTGGCGTATTTCGGATTTTTCGGGAAGTTGAACGTATCCGTTTTTCTGGGTATCTTGCATCCAAGTGCGATCGCCCTGGAGAATTTTTACTTGAGCGCCCGTGGGTTCTACTGCTTGTTTTAGTTGGGAGATAAATTCGCTGTTTACCGAGCCTCTGTCGCTGACTTGAACTTCGGTTACTGGCGCTGTGTTGGGCGCTATCATCCAAGGACTAACGCCCATTTGGATTGTTGTGGAGGCGATTTCTTGACCGTTGTTTTGGGCAGTTGCTTTGAGATTAACAGTGCCGTTCCAATTGCGATCGGCAAATTGTTTTGCTTCGACACCTAAAACAATATTCGTGCTGAAAACTAGAGGTTTAGCACCGGATATATCTACAGGTTGCCAGCCGTCGCCCGTCTTCTGAAAAACGCTGATGTGAGGGCTAGCAATGCTGTCAGCCGTGATAAATAACTGAGAGGTTTTGAAGTTTTCAGACAGGTTTAAGTTAACTTGAGAAAGCATTGCTGCACGGCGGGGAGCGCTAACTTTGGTTTGTTTCCAAGTCGGTATCTTGCCGCGATCGTTATTGCGATCGTTAAATAAAATTAGCGCGCCCTTCGACAAAGACCATTGTTCTTTTCCGGCGTCGTCTTGCTCGTTAATTTGGCCATCTCTGTTGGTATCTCCCGCAAAGAAAAAGTTCGGCGGCGACGCGGCGGGTGTAACTGGGGTGAGAGTTGGTGTTGCAGTTGATTCAGGAGTTGGTTGAGAAGTTGCTTGCTGATTTCTCTCTAACTCTTGCCTTTCAAGTTCTTTTCTGGCTAATTCTTGCCTTTCAAGTTCTTGTCTTTCAAGCTCTTTTCTGGCTAATTCTTGCCTCTCAAATTCTTGCCTTTCAAGTTCTTTTCTGGCTAATTCTTGCCTTTCAAGTTCTTTACGGGCTAATTCTTGCCTTTCAAATTCTTGCCTTTCAAGTTCTTTTTTAGCTAATTCTTGCTTTTCAAACTCTTGCCTTTCAAGTTCTTTACGGGCTAATTCTTGCCTTTCAAGTTCTTTTCTGGCTAATTCTTGCCTTTGAAATTCTTGTCTTTCTAGTTCTTTTCTAGCACGGTCTTTTTTCTCTTGCTCTTTTCTCTCTATTTCTCGACGAGCAAATTCTTTTTTCTCTTGCTCTTTGCGGGCTCGCTCTCTTATCTCTTCTTCCTCGGCTCTAACTTTCTCAACAGAACGTGCAACTTGCAATTCGTAGGTAGCGACAGTGAGGTTTCCTTGGTATTCGATAGTTTTGTCGATCGCCCGATCGGCCAAAAAAGAATCGTGAGGAATGAGTCGCAGCGTATTGATAGCCAACTGCCACAGCCGCTGGGACTGTTCCCAAGTAGCAGAAGAAGGATTAGAAGTGCGTCCAATTAAGACTGCTTGGGCGGCTAATTTAGCAGCATCGTCCCAATTATATTTGGCTCTTTCTTCTATTTGAATCTGACTTTGAACGTTTTGGAGTTGCTGCGTCAGAGTTTGGGATTGCTGGCGGTTGATTGCTGATTTCCAAAGTTCACCAGGAAACGGGGCGCTGTCGGGATTTTTGGCAAGGTTATCTAATTGTACTTTTAGGCGATCGCGCAATTTGTAGAGTTCGGAAAGGGATTGCGGAGTTTCGCCCTCTGGCTGTCGCCCAGAGAGTGCGAGTTGGTAGTTTAGGGAAGGTTGAGCCACTGTTGTGGGGACTGCAACCCAAATAATACCGATGACGACACCGAAACCATTGACGATCGCGATCGCAATATATCGAACCCAGCGCATATAGTTTATCCTCAGACACGCCAATAATTTTACCTAATCTTGGGAGCAATGGGGAATTTAATTATAAGGTTGTTGGGTCGGGAAGGGCGATGGCGTCCCGCCCCGCAAGCTACGGCTTTTTTTCATGTCGAAGGACGGTTAACTCGAATTAATTTACCATTCAAAGTATCGATCGCAGAAATAGCCTCATTAATTCGGGTCGCCTGTCTTTCCCAGTTGCTATCTTGAGTACAAATGATAATACCAGCATGGTTGGGTTGTGAGCGATGCAGTCGAATGAAATCCCCTCGATTGAGAGTCAAAACTGCTCGCTCATTACTCACTGCAAAAGCCAATACATCCTCATCAGGAATCCCTAATCCTGCGTTTCCGGCTTCTTGAACTGTTAATACATCGTGACCGAAAGGTCGAAGCAACTCAACTACTGGCAACGGATACTGTTCGTCTGCATAAAGTCGCGCCATGTTTTAGGCTTCCTCATTTTCTTTGATTGCTTGTTCAATTTCTTCTGGGTAAGCATCAGCATAAGCCCAAGCATTGACTAAATCAGCCGCAGTCAAATGGGGATAGCACTTAAAAAGTTCCGCATCGCTGCATCCGAGACGGCGATAACCTACCAGTACCCAAACTTGTATGCGAGTATTACCGACACAAGCATCCCCTCCACAGACACCGGGAGTCTTTTTAATGCCTAAAGAACCGTTGGTTAAATTTTGAGTTAGGATGCTGATTAGTTTAGCTTTATCAACCGCATTTAAGGTTAAGACTTGAGTTTCTAATTCTTGTATAGTCATAAGTGCGATCGCCGGAATATATTATCTAGATTATAGCAAATTCCCGCCATGTTTTAGGCTTCCTCATTTTCTCGGATTGCAGCTTCAATTTCCTCTGAGTGTGCCTCAGCATAAGCCCAAGCATTCGCCAAATCTGCTGCACTCAAATGGGGATAGCACTTCAAAAGTGATAAACGGGTAACTACGATCGCCCAAAAATGGTATACTTTCATCATTAGTCTCCTACCTAAAAAACAACACATCACTGGTGTATAAATTATTCATTTACTCCCTTATTCCCTAAAACAATCACCAAAATCTATGAAATCTCGCTCTTGCTGGCTAATTTTTACCGTCTTCGGACTCTCATTAACAAGCTGCGGACAGCAGAAGTCATCTCAAGAAATTCAAGCGGCGCTGCCACAAGCAGCGACAAAAGTTGCTGGAGTACAAATTAATACTTTTCAGTCGGGAATTCCTATTAAAACTTATGTGGCAAATCAGTCGAATTTAGCAAGTCAACCAATTGTTAAAGCCAACTATATTAAACTGGAACAGTTATTGGCTGCTGGGAAGTGGAAAGAAGCAGATGAGGAAACTTATAACAAAATGTTAGAGGTGGGGGGGAAACAACAACAAGGTCACATTAGGGGTGAGATAATAGTGATGAAAGATATCAGAAAATTTTCCTGTCCAGATTGGCGGGCGATGGATCGACTTTGGGTAAAATACAGTAAGGGACGGTTTGGCTTTTCCGTGCAGAAGCGCATCTATCAAAATCTGGGTGGCACTAAAGAGTGGCACGGACAAGTGTTCTTAGCTTATTATGAAGCGATCGGCTGGAAACAGAAAGGAGAGAAAGGAGAGAAAGGAGAATTGTTGCTATACTCTCAACTAACTTTCAATAGCAATGCACCTTCAGGCCACCTGCCAGCGGGTTATAGTGCACCGTATTGTGTGGCGAAGACGGAATCGGAAGCGAGGAGGTGCGGTGAGAGGCAGCTCGAGATGGTGAGACTAGATATATTATTCTCTAGTGCAGAGACTTGTAAAGTCTAATCCATAAAGCATTCAAATTTGGATTTAAAATTATGAAAAAATAAAAATCCACGAAGTCATGCTGTGTATGGGTTTTTGATATCTGGCACTTCGACAAGCCAGCAAGAATGTTGCCCGCGATTTGAGGGTTATAACAATAGGAAATATCACGCAGGAATCCAAAACAACAGGATCGGGAATCAGTCTGGTAGCTGTATACTTTGGTCTCATGCAATTCCTCTTCTTTGCTAAACTGAGCTCATTCCTTGAGAATTTCGTGGCGCTTAACAGTACGCTGCTGTTTATAGGCGATCGCACTTGCCAAACTTATCCGCCGCTGGTTTCCTACTTTTCCATAGGCAATTTCCCCATCATCGAGCAATTTGACTACAAATTGTGGCGACACATTGAGCAAAGTCGCAGCTTCTTCAACAGTCATATCTTGCTCAATTGGCACTAAAGACACTGCTTTACCAGCCGCCATTAAATGTGCAGATTGACACAACAATTGATAGAGCGATTCAGGAAGTGCGATTTCTTCCCCATCAACTTCCAAAATTTTTACTTTTAATGTCTCCGTATCACCATTTTCTGTCTTGAGACCTAGCAATTTATCCAACAATTTGATAGCTATTGTTTCTTCTTCTGTCGGTAAAACCGGATCTAGGAGTATTTTTGGCCTGTTCATGGAAATGTTTCCTGAATTGGTTTAATACGATTATAGTATATAAGTAGGTAAACATATATATTGCCTGTCATTGCGAGCGGAGTGAAGCAATCGCAGAGACTAGGCAATTGCTTCGTTCCTCGAAATGACATGATGGCGTTTATTTATGTTCACTTACTTATAATTTATTCCTCATCGTTAATGTCTGAATTAGAAAAAGGTCTAGCCGCTTTTAATAACCAAGATTATACCCAAGCATTTACCTTGTTAAAACCACTAGCAGAACAAGGAAATGCTGCATCCCAGTGCATAATTGCCAGTATGTACCATTTAGGATTAGGTGGAGAAAAGATGATATTAGAAGCAATTAAATGGTACATCAAATCCGCTGAGCAAGGCTATGGTGTTGCCTCAAACAACTTAGCAGGAATTTATCTTTGCGGTGCTGATGGTATAGCAGCCGATCGCACTGAAGCAGAAAAATGGTTTCAAAAAGCCAGAGAACAGGGATTTTTACATACCCCACTCTCCACTGACTATTTGAACCAAACCCGTAGCTTGCGGGGCGGGACGCCATCGCCACTCTCCACCGAACAGCGAAAGATGTGATATAATCTCAAGTAAAACTATAATTGTTTGAGCTTGGCAGTCCGCCACTTCAAATTATGAAGTCAACACAACAGTTTACAGCAATTATTGAACGAGAAGGCGACGGATATGTATCCCTTTGCCCGGAACTCGATATTGCCAGCCAAGGTGACAATATAGAAGAAGCGCGACAGAATCTCATCGAGGCGCTGGAACTATTTTTTGAAACAGCAGATCCTTCTGAAGTCAAAAATCGGCTGCATAGTGAATTTTTTGTGACTCGTGTAGAGGTGAGCGTTGGGTAAACTTCGAGTTCTATCAGCAGCGCAAGTTTGTCAAATTTTAGAACAATATGACTTTGTTCAAGTGCGACAGCGCGGCAGTCATATTATCATGCAGCAGCGACTACCCAATACAACTATAACAGTCCCTGTCCCAAATTATTCAGAAATTAAAATTGGCACTTTGCAGTCTATTATTCGGCAGTCAGGATTACCTCGATATCTTTTTGAAGTGAACGAGTAGCCGAGATTAGCATCTCTACAAACCCAAAACAAAAACCCGGTTTCTCCAAGAAACCGGGTTTAATCATCCACGTTAATCCGCCTTCATCTGGGGTTAAAAAATCCTACAACTGCTTCACCTCAGAAACCAATTTGGCAACCACATCCTTAGCGCTACCAAACAACATCATCGTCTTATCCTTGTAGAACAACTCGTTATCTACACCGGAAAAACCAGCACTCATCCCGCGCTTGATCACGATCGTATGCTTAGCCTTATCAACCTCCAAAATCGGCATCCCGTAAATCGGGCTCGCCGTATCGTGGCGCGCCGCCGGATTCACCACATCGTTAGCCCCGATTACCAACGCCACATCAGTTTCGTCAAACTGCGGATTGATATCGTCCATATCGTACAACTGCGGATAAGGCACGTTTGCTTCCGCCAACAGCACATTCATGTGCCCCGGCATCCGCCCAGCCACCGGGTGAATCGCGTATTTCACGTCTACGCCCATTTTTTCCAAACCGTCGGCTAACTCGCGCACAGCGTGCTGTGCTTGCGCTACAGCCATCCCGTAACCGGGAATAATTACAACCGATCGCGCATAACCCAACATCATCGCACTTTCTTCGATATCGATGCTGTGAACAGTTTTGTCAGTAACACCAGTAGCCCCAGCAGCCCCAGCACTAGCACCACCGCTACCAAAGGCGCTAAACAGCACACTACCCAAGGATCGATTCATCGCCTTGCACATGATTTGCGTCAAAATAATCCCCGACGCGCCCACCAATGCACCAGCGATAATCAGCATATTGTTCATCAAAATGAACCCAGCCACACTCGCCGCAATCCCCGAATAAGAGTTAAGCAGCGACACCACCACGGGCATATCGCCACCGCCAATCGGCAGCACAAACATGATTCCCAGAATATTGGAAATCGCCACCAAAGCCAGGAATACCGGCACATTTTCGGGATTCGTCAGCATATAACCGCTGCCGGCTAAAAGCGCGATCGCCAGCATGGCATTAAACGGCTGTTGCAGCGGAAACGTCATGGGCGCACCAGGCAGCAATTCTTGCAGTTTCGCAAACGCCACAAGGCTACCAGTGAAAGTAATTCCGCCGATCAGCACACCCAAAAGGATCGTGATTGTCGCGTCTGGAGTTGGCGATTCCGGGATGCTGAGATAGCGCCAGAATTCGCCCACAGCAACGAGTGCAGAAGCCGCGCCCCCGAAACCGTTAAGCAAACCCACCATCTGCGGCATATCCGTCATCGCCACGGTATTCGCCATAATCGTTCCCAAAATGGAACCGACGATAATTCCGACAGCAATCAATTCGTAGCTGACTACTTGCTTTTCCAGCAACGTACCGACGATCGCAATTAACATCCCGATCGCAGCTAACAGATTCCCTTGACGCGCCGTTGCGGGCGATCCCAACTGTTTCAAACCGACAATAAACAAAGATGCGGCAACTAAATAACCTAGTTGAATGCCGCTGGGCAGAAAATCGCTCACGCTTTAACCTCTTTTTTCTTGAACATTTGCAGCATTCGATCGGTTACTAAGAAACCGCCGACAACGTTAATTGTGGCCAGGGCGATCGCGATCGTCCCCAAAATCGAAGTAACAGTCACATTGCCTTGGCCAGAAATCAGAATTGCACCTAAAACCGCAATTCCCGAAATCGCATTCGATCCCGACATCAAAGGTGTGTGCAGCGTCGGCGGGACTTTATTGATTACTTCAAATCCCACAAACGACGCTAGAGTAAACACCACTAAACCTGCAATCAATCCTTCTGCCATAACAATTGGTAATTGGTAATTGGTAATTGGTAATTTGTCATTGACTCGTTCCCAGCCTCCTGGCTGGGAAAGCATTCATGGGAGGCTCTGCCTCCGGTATAGACTCGAGGCAGAGCCTCCTGGAGTACATTACAATGCAGAGCATTGTAACGATAGACATTATGATTTAGGTTCCCTATAATGACTCCTAACTATTGACTGCTGAAGCCTCAGCCGTCAAAGCATCGCGAACCCGATCGTTGCTAATCTCACCGTCGCGGGCAACGCAAGCACCAGCAATGATATCGTCTTCAAAATTCAAATTGAGTTCTTTATCTTTCACCATCAACTGAAGTAAAGAGGAGATATTTTTCGAGTAAGTTTCGCTAGCGTGTACCGGCATCGACGAGGGTACATTAATCGGGCCGATGACATTAACGCCGTTCCATTCAACATCTTTCCCCGCTTCAGAACATTCGCAATTGCCGCCTTGTTCTGCCGCGAGGTCAACAATTACCGATCCGGGCTTCATTTGAGAAACCATTTCTCTAGTAACTAAAATAGGTGCTTTTCTGCCGGGAACTTGAGCGGTTGTAATCACTGCATCGGAAGCGCTGACGTGTTGGGTGAGCACTTGGCGGGTGTATTCTTTGGCTGCTTCTGATAGCTCTTTAGCATAACCTCCGGCGGCGACGGTTTCTTCCTTGAGTTCGACATCAAGGAATTTAGCGCCCAAACTTTGCACTTGTTCTTTTGTTTCCGGGCGGATGTCGAAGGCTTCGACTACAGCGCCTAAACGGCGCGCCGTGGCGATCGCCTGCAAGCCCGCAACGCCCACACCCATTACCAAGACTTTCGCGGGGCGAATCGTACCCGCCGCCGTTGTCAGCATCGGAAAATATTTCGGCAAAGCTGCGGCTGCGATCAGTACCGCTTTGTAACCGGCGACGTTAGCCTGAGATGACAGCGCATCCATGCTTTGAGCTCGGCTGGTGCGCGGGATCATTTCCATGCTGAATGCCGTTACTTTGCGATCGGCTAAACGCTGCACTAAAGCTGGATCTCCCAGAGGATTCAAAAATCCGATGAAAACGCCTCCTTCCCGGAGTTGATGAACTTCTGATTCTTGCAGCGCCCCGATTTTCACGACGACATCGGCTTCGCCCCACAGCTTAGCGGTATCGGCGACAACCTGAGCTCCCGCTTCTTCGTAAGCAAGATCCGAGAAAAAGGATTTTGCCCCCGCGCCGGCTTCCAGCCAAACTTCGACGCCTTGTTTTACCAATCGGGCCACAGCGTCGGGTACTAAAGCCACCCGGCGTTCGCCTGCTTCTATTTCTTTTGCGATCGCTAATTTCATGAACTCTCCTTATTTAAGCCTTCCCAGGGCGGTTGAAACCGCTCCTACACAGACAAAACCTGCCTCCGCAGGTTTCTTGAATTGCGATTTTTCACCGCCAGATGCCTTGCTTTACATTTGAGCCGCCGTTGCCCTAAACTTCTCTCGTTGATAGTAAAGCCGATCGCCCAAATTCGAGCCGTATCTTTAACTTATCTTATACATTCAAATTCGCTAAATTGTTAAGTTTGCAACCGATTATGATATAATATTCTGTCGGCTAGTTCTGTAGTTTGAATGTCAGTTATCAGTATTACGCAAAAAATAATTGACGATCGAGCAATTTGTTCCGAGGTTCCCAGATTCAGCGTTTCGCAGACTTAGGATGGAGGCACAGAAAAGCCTCGGGTTCTAACCACCCCCCAGATTCATTCTCAAAGCAGACGGAAGTAAATCTAAAATCTAAAATCTAAAATCTAAAATCTAAAATCGGCTCGCCCTCATCAAATTGCTGAGACATTCGATATATTGTAGGCACGATCGCAAATTTCGGGCGATCGATATTTAAGGTTCACCAAGAGTTTAATTAGAGGAGTTGTTATGCGACGATTATTTTCAGCACTAGCGGTTACAGGTTGCTTGCTGACTGGGTTGCCCGCCATCAGTTTAGCCCAGTCCATGCCCGGATTCACGATTTTCGGCGGCCCCGAGCGCGCCAACCAATTAAACTATCGCTTAGATTACGGCAAAGCGGGTATGAGCGGCGATAGATATCGGCTGCGAATTCCTTCCAAAAAAGTAAGTTTGGCGATCGCCCAACTAAACATATCCTATCCAGACTACTACAAAGGCGAATTCGACCAAAAAGATATTAAAGTGCGCGTCAAAGACAAAACAATAGAATTGCAAGAAGTAATCTGGGACAAAGAAAATCGATTCATAGAAATTTATCCCAAAGATCCAATTCCTGCCGGCAACAATGTTGAGGTTGTACTCTCCAACGTCAAAAACCCATCTCCGGGCGGAATGTACCATTTCAACGTCCGCATCCGCACCCCCGGAGACGTTCCCTTGCTGCGTTACCTCGGTACTTGGCTGTTGAGCATTGATTAGAAGCAGCGCCATCAGGTTGCGAGAATAAAATGCTCGTTTCCTGGTTTTGGAGAACCGAAAAATAGAACCTCCGGCTCATATAGCAATCTTAAACGATCGGTAAAATGAGTTTAGGGAGAATCCCGCCGTGCCATTTGTGTCAAATTCCGATAAAAACCCATAATAAATGTCGCTTGTAGTCGAGTCTATATCCCCCTAAATCCCCCTTAAGAAGGAGGACGAAATATCGCAATCTTATTCCCCCTTGTTAAGAGGGGCTAGAGGTATCTCGCAGTTAGATACAAACAAGAGAAACAGAGGGTTTTAGTCTTAATTTGACACCAAGGGCGCGGGGAAACTACCCCCTGAAAAATCTTGACAAATCCAATAGGATTGCTCTCGCCGTACTCTCGCATGAATCTACTAGAAAAAATCAAAACAATACAAATTCCTCCAGCGCTGCGCTCGAGAAATTATCGCCTGTTTTTTGCAGGACAAGGCATCTCACTGATTGGCAATTGGATGACACAAGTCGCTACTGTTTGGCTTGTCTACAATTTGAGCGATTCACCTTGGATGCTCGGCGTGGTGGGATTTACAAGTCAAATCCCCACATTATTTTTACTGCCTTTTGCAGGAGTTTTAATCGATCGCTGGAACCGCCACCGAGTCATAATTGCCACTCAAATATTAGCAATGGTTCAATCCTTAGCGCTAGCATTTTTAGCGCTAACAGGAGTCGTTAACATTTGGCAGATCGTGGTACTGAGTTTCTTTCAAGGCGCAATTAATGCGTTTGACGCGCCCGCACGGCAAGCTTTTGTACCCGAACTCGTGGAAAAGAAAGAAGATTTAGCAAATGCGATCGCCATTAATGCTTCGATGTTCAACGCAGCCAGACTAATCGGCCCAGCAATGGCAGGTTTGCTGATAGCGACAGTCGGCCCAAGTTATTGTTTTCTCATTGACGGACTCAGCTACATCGCTGTAATTGCAGGCTTATTAGCGATGCAGATCAAACCCCGTACAATTGCAGCAACTAATACCAAACCCTTACAAAGATTAAAAGAAGGATTCGTTTATGCCTTCGGGTTTCCCCCGATTAGAGCAATTTTACTGCTATTATCATTAGTCAGTTTTGCCGGAGTGTCGTACACAGTTTTAGTCCCGATTTTTGCCACCAAAATCCTGCGCGGCGACGCACAAACTCTGGGCTTTTTGATGGCTGCTTCGGGAGTCGGAGCCTTTACGGGAGCGATTTATTTGATTTCGCGCACAACTGTAGTTGGCCTCGGGAAATGGATTGCGATTTCACCGGCAATTATGGGATTTGGACTGATAGGTTTTGGTTTGTCCCACTTTTTGTGGCTGTCATTAATCATGATGTTGTTCGTTGGGTTTGGTTTCATTTTGCAATTTGCAGGAGGAAACACATTTTTGCAAACAATCGTTGAAGACGACAAACGCGGAAGAGTGATGAGCATATACACGATGGCATTTTTTGGAGTCACACCGTTTGGGAATTTAGTTGCCGGGGGATTGGCAAATTATATCGGCGCTCCCAATACAGTCATCATTGGAGGTATAATTTGTGTTTTAGGCTCGGTAGTTTTTACCAAACAGTTGCCAGCTTTAAAAAACTTAGTCCGACCACTGTATCAAAAAATGGGTTTAATTTCGCACTAGGGATTTAGCGTCAAATCACAAATGCCAAAATTAAACAAGATTCCCCAAGCTAATATCTGACTGTATCTCTAGCAATCCTCAACAACTTGTAAACTTCTCTCTTTATCTCTTTCTCTGCGCCCTCTGCGCCCTCTGCGGTTAAAAAATCCAAATTAATTACGCAACCAGAGGTTAAACCCATGGCAAATACCAGTGCAATACCACAGCAGAGCGATCGAGTTCCCTTAAAAACCTGGATCGGCGTCATGGGAACAATTCTCGGCGCTTTCATGGCAGTTTTGGACATCCAAATCACCAATGCTTCTCTCAAAGATATTCAAGCGGCTTTAGGCGCAACTTTAGAAGAAGGTTCTTGGATTTCCACCGCTTATCTAGTCGCAGAAATTGTAGTAATTCCGCTGACTGGTTGGCTGTCGCAGGTGTTTTCAGTCCGTCGCTACATATTGGTAAATGCCGCTTTCTTTGTCTTCTTTTCCATGTCCTGCGCTTGGGCGTGGGATTTGAATTCAATGATTGTGTTTCGGGCTTTGCAGGGATTGACGGGCGGCATTTTAATTCCGATGTCTTTTACATTTTTGATGACAAATTTACCGCCCAAAAAACTGCCTGTCGGCATGGCACTGTTTGCACTGACAGCTACTTTTGCACCTTCAATCGGGCCGACATTGGGAGGGTGGCTGACTGAGAATTACGGCTGGCAATATGTGTTTTATCTCAATTTGGTTCCAGGGCTGCTGCTGCTAGCTGCTGTGTGGTACGCAGTTGACCCTAAGCCGATGCAATTGTCACTGCTAAAAGGGGGCGACTGGTGGGGAATTGTCTCGATGGCGATCGGCTTGGGTTCCCTGCAAGTTGTGTTAGAAGAAGGCAGCCGCAAAGACTGGTTGAGTTCGGATTTTATTGTGCGTTTAAGCATAATTGCAGCAATATTTCTCAGCGTTTTTTTCTGGATTGAATTAACTCGAAAACAACCGTTTATTAACTTGCGATTGCTGACTCGTCGCAATTTCGGCTTAGCAAGTATTGTGAATATTTCCTTGGGGGTGGGATTGTACGGTTCGGTGTACATTTTGCCGCTGTATTTAGGTCAGATTCAGCAGTACAATGCCATGCAAATTGGCGAGGTGATTATGTGGGGTGGGGTGCCGCAGTTATTCATCGTGCCGATGGTGCCGAAATTGATGCAGCGAATCGATATGCGACTGATGATTGGTATCGGTGTGAGTTTGTTTGCGGTGAGTTGTTTTATGAATGCCAGCATGACTCACGATACGGGTATCGATCAGTTGCGTTGGTCGCAATTAGTTAGGGCAATGGGGCAGCCTTTAATTATGGTGCCGCTGTCAACTATTGCGACTGCTGGTATGGAGAAACACGAGGCTGGTTCGGCTTCGGGTTTGTTTAATATGATGCGAAATATGGGAGGTTCGATGGGGATTGCGGCGTTAGGAACTTTGGTGACGCAACGCGAGCAATTTCACTCGAATCGATTGGGGGAATCTGTTTCTTTGTACAATCCCGCAACGCAGGAGCGAATTAATCAAATGACTCAGTATTTTGTGAGTCGCGGTGCAGATTTAAGCGTGGCCAAAGACCAGGCAATTAAGGCAATTGATAATATTGTCCGCCGCGAAGCTTATGTAATGGCTTTTAATGATTGTTTTTATTTTGTGGGAATTGCTTTGCTGTTAAGCGGGATTGCTATTTTGGGTTTTAAAAAGGCGAAAGCGGGTGCGGGTGCTGGGGGAGCTCATTGATTCTGTAGGGCGCGGAGTGCGCTGCATCTTTGGGGCGGGCAGGATGCCCACCCCACAAGAATTTTAAGAGTTTTAAAAATGCAAACTAAATGTTTTTTAGCTTATTCACCATTCTTGTTGGGCTTCTGCTTCTGCTTGGATTAAATTTTGCCGCAGTTGCACCCAATTTATTTGATGGGAGGGCAAATCTTCGATGAGCTTTCCGCGCTGTAAATGCAGAATTCGCGTGCTAAATTGCTCGGCTAATTCTAATTGGTGGTTGACCATTACAATTGTGGTTTGGCCGTTTGTTAGCTGTGTCATTACTTGCAAAAGGTGGGCGGCTTTTCCTGCGTCTAGGGCGGATGTTGGCTCGTCTAAAAGCAAGATTTTTGGTTGCAGGATGATGCCGCGGGCGATCGCCACGAGCTGTTTTTGGCCTGTGGAAAGCTGGAATTCGCTGCGATCGAGCCATTCTTGGGGTATGTGCAGTTGTTCGATCGCGCCGCTAATTCTCTCAGCAATGTTTGATGCAGTCACGCCCCGCAGCTTCAAAGGATAAGCCAATGCTTCTCGCACCGACATTCCCAAAAGCTTGGATTCTTGCAGGATGAGAGTGATTTGTTTGCGGAGTTCGATCGCAGGTATTTGGCGATATTCTGTATTTTCCAGATAAATCGAGCCGCTGGTGGGACTGCTGAGCCGGTTTAGGAGTCGCAACAGCGTTGTTTTGCCGGCACCTGAAGGGCCAACAATTGCCACGCGAGATCCCTTGTCTACCTTAAACGAGATATTTTCCAACAAATAACTTGAGGCGATCGGTGTTTTCAAGCTTACACCGTCAATTCGCAGTTGAGGATTTGTTTCTGTATTATTTTCCGAATAATTAGGCATTTAATTAATTAAAAATATGGCTTTCGTGGAACGGGCATCTTGCCTGTTCTTGAGGCAGGCAAGATGCCCGCCCCACAATCCAACTCACTCTTTGTGGAACGGGCATCTTGCCCGTTATTAAGGCAGGCAAGATGCCCGCCCCACAATCCAACTCAAACTCAAACTTTTACAGCTTTTTCTAAAGGAAAACCCAGCTTTTCGCGCTGTTCCAAATAAAGCTGAGCAACTCGCCGCGCCAAATTGCGAATTTTGGTGATGTAGCGGGTTCTTTCCGTTACCGAAATCACGCCTCTTGCGTCGAGTAAATTGAAAGTGTGAGAACATTTTAACACGTAATCGAGACTAGGTAAAACCAATCCTTTTTTTGTCAATTGTTCGGCTTCTTGCTCGTACAAACCAAATAGAGTAAACAGCAATTCGGGATTGGAAGCTTCAAAGTTATAAGTACACTGTTCTATTTCTCCTTGCAGGTGAACGTCGCCGTAAGTGATGCCATCTTTCCACTGAATTTTCGTCATGGCATCGACTTCTTGGAGATACATTGCTAGGCGTTCTAGTCCGTAGGTAATTTCAATAGATACCGGACGACAGTCAATGCTACCGCACTGTTGAAAGTAGGTAAATTGGGTGATTTCCATGCCATCGAGCCAGACTTCCCAGCCGACGCCCCAAGCTCCGAGGGTGGGCGATTCCCAGTTGTCTTCTACGAAACGAATGTCGTGGTCTTCTGGGCGAATTCCTAATGCTCTGAGGGAGTCTAAATAGATGTCTTGGATGTTGGGAGGAGAGGGTTTAATTAAAACTTGATATTGATAGTAATGTTGGAAGCGGTTGGGATTTTCGCCGTAGCGTCCGTCGGTGGGGCGGCGACAGGGTTCGATGTAGGCGACTGACCAAGGTTCGGGGCCGATTGCTCTGAGAAAGGTGTGGGGATTCATGGTTCCTGCACCTTTTTCTGTGTCGTAGGATTGGGCGATCAGGCATCCTCGATCGCTCCAGAATTTGTTTAAGGTGGCAATGACTGATTGAAAGTTCACTGGTTTAAATATGCTTAGCGAGTGTCTAAACTTATTTAAGCATACTCAAGGCAGGGTTGATTGAAATAAACCCTGCCGAAATTAGACAAGAGATGCCGAAAGTATCGGTAGATATTTAAGTTTTTTTTTCAGGTATCTTGTATCGATCGAGTTATTGCGATCGCTCTCTCTGTAATGGCGATCGCTACACCGCCTGAAACACGACTGGGCTAGCACTACTTTGATAATCAAGGCCAGTCATAATATGCTCTGGTTGGATACCTGCGACAATCAGTGCAGCGGTTAACCCTTCCTCAAAGTTATCTTCTTCAATGATGACATGGCGATCGACCAAGCGAGCGTGAAACAGAATCGTGTCGATCCAGCGTTGCTTATCCCAGCCTGTAGCGATAATCAGGAAATGACCTGAATCCGTGTCGCAGACAGGATAAAGCTGAATCGCTTGTAAACGAGGTTGCGATCGGGTTGCTTCTTGTAGCGTTTGTTTCAGGATATCTGCATAATTTAGTGAGCGATCCATTGAACAATAGCCTCCTGCTCTGGTTCGTAAACTAATAAGTTAATTCTATTCCGTTGAACGGCTAGCTGAAAAATGGGTTTTTGAAAATGTCGAATATAGATGGTTTGGCCGATCGCTAGAAATAACTCCCGTTTGGGATCTTGCTCCTCCAAGGCCCATTGGTAAAGCTGAAGCTGTCCCATCGTTTTTTCCAGTTCATTAATTACTGAAGGAGAGTCGAAGTCTTTGATTTCCACAGCTATTTTCCGTTCTTCTTTTTCTGCTGCGAAAAACTTTTCTGCTCCTAAATCAGGTTTCAATATCGTTTGTTCTAACACTAAGATTAACGGGTCATCCGTAATTGTCCACCCATCTTTTTCGAGAGTATGGCGCAGGGATAAATGTAAATTATCGCGTCTAGACATTAGTTCTGAAAGCTTGATTCATAGTTATATTTTAGCATAATTTGATACAATTTGCCACAGCTTGATGAGGAACAAAAATTTAGAGAATCATTTCACTCCTTAATATGGTTCTCCGGCGCGTTGAGTCACGACGCGACGCAGAGAGGCTGATACATAACTCATGCTGCTGTCTGTAAGTGTTTGTAAGCATGAGCTTTGGCTAACCGCACCCAATGTTCTAGGAGCAAGTATCGATCGAGTTCGACTCTGTGTTATCCTCAGAGGCAATAAAAGGAAAAGACCTGCCAATCAATCCGTGTTTACTTCGTCCCAATGGATCATCTATCTCAATTTTTATATACTCCTTATAATTACCCTGATACCCCAGAATTGCAAGAAATACCCGCACAACTAGGTTTGACAACTTGTAAAGTTCAAGAGGTACATCCACTTTCTTAAATCCTTTGTGAACAATGTCGTTTCTTATTTTTATGAACTCTAATCCTGGAAATAAGTCTTCATATGGCACACTATAAGTCTTAAACATTTCCTGGATGCTTCGTAAATCTTTTTTTATCTTATTGTATGAACCGTTCTCAAAAGACTCTTTAACTTGAGTCGAATAAATATTATAGTTTTCAATAACCTTTGGGTTATCAATTTCTTTCTGGAAGTCAGATAAAACATCGAAAATCTTTTCTCGGATTTTTTCGGAAAGACTCTTAGAAAGAAGCTTCTTCTTACTATCCTTGCTAAAATATGCTTCCTTTAATGATTCTAAAACCGTACATAAAAGTAAGAAATTAACTTCAGCCATAGGGCAAACAAATGTATCAATGTACCAGGTTAAGGCTAAACCTACACCTTTATCGCTGAAGGTTTCCCCTGTCAAATTTTTAGCACACTGCTGAATGAATAGCTTTAAGTTAGGTGATTCTATAACAGCTATTCCACTGGCTTCACTAGGTATTTTTCCCCCTGACCAGTATTCACTTTTTCTCTGAAAATGCTCATACCTCACACCCTTGATTGTATATATTTTATCAACCCAATGCCCCGATGCAAGTGAAAGAAGAGATATGAGCCAAGCACAATAATTCTCATAGGAATCTTGTTCATTTTCAGGAATATTTCTGAGTGTCATCTCTGCGCTTAAGATACCACTTTTATTTCTGCTGTCTCTAGTTGAAACTGACTCAATACACATTTCAGCTTCAAGGTTTCCAATTTGAGCTGAGAAATTGTCTATTACTTCTATATTTGCAAGACCATACACAATTTCTTGGGTTCCTCCCTCTTCTAAGGAATCTAAATTGTAATCAATCTCCAAGTCCCTAAGTCTAACTTGAGATTTACCCTCTTGCTCAATATTTTCCGAGTTGTCAACCCCAAGCGTGACTTGAAAGTTGGCATCAGCAATAATCGCCTTTATTTTCCATCCCTCAACTGTTTTGCCTTCAATCTCGTAATCACCATCATATGGTTGTTGAACCATCTCTATCTCTGTTTCAAGTCGATCGAGTTTCCTGAATTGCATAATATCTGCTTGCTTTATTGTCTCACCTTTTAACTGAAAAATGCCAGCAAATTCAATCATTTTTTTCTGAGCAATGTGTTGATTTACTTGGGAGTTAATTTCAATCAAAATATTCCCATTTACATAGCAATATATATCAGCGTCATTAATTTCTATCGGCTGAGTATCTTCTTCGTGAAACTTCTTAAATAACCCTGAGAAAGTAAACTGCTTCTTAAGTTCCATACTGGGGCCTCTAGAGAGTAAATAATCCTGTTTAAATTATGAGGTTGATTCAGCAGATTGTCTGCTTGAATACCACACAGCCTAACAATTCAAATGCAGCATAGCACAAATTAAGAAAAAACGCTTCGATTTAGTGTTCCTGGATGCAATCATGCCATATCTAGATGGATATGAGGTGACGGCACAAGTGCGTCAGAATCAGAAGTTATCTTTTATGCCTATTGTGCTGATGACAGATTGCGATAGTCCCAGCTTAGTTTATAGGCTAGATTGTGGCGCAGATGATTTTATTTGCAAGCCGATTAAACGGAAATATCTGCTGGCGAAGATTCGGGCGTTGTTGCGGTTGAAGTCTGCGATTGATGAACGCGATCGCCCTAGCCGCGCACGCTTGCGCGATCGCATTTACGAAGGTGCGGATACAATCACGAACGACATTACCATCCGCTTTCATCAACCCCTATAGCGATATCGCAATTTCAGCAGATTGATTTCCCCCATGACGAGGGCGAAGATGTAAACTAATTTCCGTATCGAGTCGCTTGAGGAAAAGCAGTAGTTTGCCCTCGCTGAACCGTTGAAAATCTCCGTCCATTAAATGAGATACTTCAGGCTGTGGAATGCCAAGAAGTTGACTAATTTCGCGCTGTTTCAAATTGCGTTGTTTCAGGATACGGATTACTTGAATCCCTATTTTGCCTCGCATAAAAAGTTCATCTGCATCCTTCAGACCGAGGTCAGCGAATACGTTGCCACTGCTTTCTTCAAAAATCGGTTCTTGTGTCATGGTTGTTCCTCTCTTGGCATGGTATAGTACCCATCTTCGATTCGCACCGACAACTCATGAAAACAGACACCATTTTCTACAGCCTGTTTCAGGAATTTCCCAGCTTCTTCTTTGAACTGATCGATCGTTCCCCAGACGAAGCCACCGCCTATGAATTCACCTCCCGCGAAATCAAACAACTGGCATTCCGCATCGACGGGTTATTTCTCCCCAAAACCGAAGAACCAGAAAAACCATTTTACTTAGCTGAAGTTCAGTTTCAACCCGATGCCGACTTGTACTACCGCATCTTTGGCGAACTCTTTCTCTATCTGCGACAATACAAACCACTCAATCCTTGGCGCGTGGTTGTCATCTATCCCAATCGTCGCATCGAACACGAACAGATGCTGCAATTTCAGGAACTCTTAACCAGTCAGCGCGTCCAACGGATTTACCTCGATGAATTGCCAGAAGCCGCAGATCGATCGCTGGGAGTGAAAGTTGTTAAACTGGTAATCGAGCCAGCAGAGACAGCAGCAGAACAAGCACGGCAGTCGATCGCAATGGCCCGACAACAGTTGTCCGATCCAACCGTTCTACGCGATTTAATTAACCTGATCGAAACAATTATCGTCTACAAACTCCCCCAGAAAAGCCGCGAGGAAATTGCCGCCATGTTGAATTTAAGCGAACTCAGACAAACTCGATTTTACCAGGAAGTCAAGCAAGAAGGCTTAGAAGAAGGACTCGAACAAGGTAAGCAGGAAGGTGAGCGGCAGGCGAAGTTAGAAGCCATTCGTCGGATGATAGCGTTTGGAATGAATTTAGAGACGATCGCGCAATTATTAGATTTGTCTCTCGAATTTGTTCGCCAAACAATTAACAAACTCCAACGGGAATCGATGTCACTCCCGGAACAAAATATCGACTCGTTTATCGAACTATTAACTCAGCAGCGATCGCTCTTCGGGGCGGAACAATTAACCGAACTAGCCCAGCTAATTGAACCCTTATCCGATGAGATCGATGTCCTTTCAGAAGCGATTTCATCCTGGGCTGAAAATTACCCTTCAATTCAGCAAGCTCAAGCCAAACTGCTCGAACCACTACCGCCGATCGCTAAGGCATCAGAAAAAGCAGCAGTCACCCGAGAAAGTAGCGAATCTCAACTCCGCGATCGCCTCAACAAACAAGCTCTCAAAAATGCCATTTTATTGTAGCGCGATCTGCCATATTTCTACTGGCAAATAAACTGAGGCAGATATTGCTGTCTTGCGTCAGGTGTTGAGTGGAAGCGATCGCCAAAATGCCACTAAAAAACAGAATAGTCAGAACCCCGACTTCTTGAATAAGTCGGGGTTCTGACAGTGAAAAAGTTGAGATTACTTTCTAGTTTAGTCTGCAGGAGCCAGGGAAACTAACAGAGTGATGTTGTCAACCCCGATGACATAAACCGTGTCTCCCGGTGTGAGAGTGATTTGGCGATCGCACCGTGCGGGCCACCAGCTACCTTGGAAGCGGACGCGACCTGTTTGATTCGGGTAAATCGATTCATCAACGACTGCTTCTTCGTTGAAGTAGTTAAAATTGGTGTTGATGTAGTTATCCATTAATAGATTGTTTCCTGTGCTGTAGGTGTGAGGAGAAAAAATTGAACCGAAAGCTTTTACTACGTTAAACATTTTCCTGACTCCTTTTGTGTTAATATATATCGAAGTTTAATCGCCTATTTCAAGCTATTTGAAAAGTAGCATTTCCTGGTTGAAATTGATTACCAGGTCGTTCATGCTCTGATTTAGTCTGCGGGAGCGAGGGAAACTAACAGAGTGATGTTGTCAACGCCGATGACATAAACGGTGTCTCCCGGTGTGAGGGTAATTTGGCGATCGCACCGTGCGGGCCACCAGCTACCTTGGAAGCGGACGCGACCTGTTTGATTCGGGTAAATCGATTCATCGACAACAGCTTCTTCGTTGAAGTAGTTAAAATTGGTGTTGACGTAATTTTTGATAAGCATATTGTTAGCTGTGCTGTATCCTTGGGTAGAGAAAATCGATCCGAAAGCTTTTACTACGTTGAACATGATATTTACTCCTGTGGTGTTAAAATATATGGATGTGTAATTGTCTGTTTATGCTATTTGAGAGGCTGCATTTCCTCGGTTAAGATTGATTGCCTTGATATTTCATTGTTCTTGCCTTCCGTGGTTTTATCAGGATAAAAGGCAAAGAATTTTTGAAATGTTGAGGGGATTTGCGAAGCGGTTGCGGGGAGTCTAAATCCAGTAATTCCGAGGTATTGAATTAAGGATTTAGTGGTTGAGCAGTTGGTGGGATTTACCTCAAGGGTAGATGTTGTTAGCTACATTAGAGATTGGCTGATTCCGCATTACTGCTGCTGTGAAGATGTTTTATTTTTGGGTTGAATTTTTGGGTTGATTTTGTTGATTGGGTTGTGACTCACTTGCTTTACATTTACTAATTTGCCAGGAGTCGAATATCTTTGGGGCGATCGGCAGTCCACTTTCCGAGTCTGGTACTGGCACAGGACACTGAGAAACCCGCAAACCACGATTTTTAAAAGGTTTTTGCCTCCATATCAGGCTGCTGGCTATGCCAATTTAGCTAACTGGACTACCGCGAACGGTGAATTATGAATTTACGCAGTCTCCATTGCCCAATCCGGAATATCCATACATATCTAGTCCGTGACTTACGCACCAAACCCCTAAAAACCCGGTTTCTGACACCCTGTGCGCCATTAGGGGTCTGTAAGCGGATCTATGATATTAAGCAAGTAAACTTGGCAACTCACCCACCCTCCCCATGCGATATTGAGGTGTACCTACCTATTTAGGCCTAGGCAATAGGCGATCGAGACTGATATCAAATCCGGTAGCATCGTCGGGCGTAAAATCCAGTCAACAGTCAACAATCACGGATCGTGCAACCGGAATTGATATAATTCATCTGCGTTAATCTGTGTTTATCTGCCCTCATCTGCGGCTGGTTGACTGACAAAAGTCAGTCAAGATCGGGATAAAAGCTGACCCAGACTGGATTAAAGAGAAAAAGAGGGATAAACTGTTTTTAACCAAAAAACCAGTATGAATCGAAATGATCGATCGCCCCTCTCATCTTCATCATAAACTAATCAAATTCGCAGGTCAATATAGTCAGTGGTCAGATTTAAGACATCTAGGAGTGATGTGTTGGATGATGGTTGGTTTGATTGTAGAAGGCAAGGTAAATCTAACCAAATGGATCGACCATGTCTGCACCAAAGCACAAATAGCCCAAAGCACACAACGAAGATTGTCTCGATGGGTAAATAATCCCCGTATCAACCCAGCAAAATTGTATAGTCCAGTGGTGAAGGCCGTATTTGCCAACTGGAAAGACTCAGAAATTTATCTGAGTTTTGATACCAGTATGTTATGGGATAAATATTGCATCATTCGCATCTGTGTAGTACATTTGGGCCGAGCGATTCCGGTGGGCTGGCGAGTACTCAAACACAAAAGTAGTAGTGTCAAAATCGATACTTATCAGGACCTTCTCAAGCGTGTCTCAAGGCTCCTACCAGTCGATGTCAAAGTCATTCTCTTGGCTGACAGGGGGTTTGCCAATGCCGAATTAGTCCGTTATGTCAGAAAATTAGGCTGGCACTGTCGAATCCGGATTAAAGGCAATTTTTGGCTGCGTCATCCACGGCAGGGGTGGCAGCGAGTGAGTCAATTTCCGGTAGCCATCGGCGAGGCAAAACTGATCCACAACGTTCAAATTCACAAATGTAACTCGCTCACAGATGTCCATCTAGCAATTGCATGGGAATCTACTTCTGGCGAACACTGGTACATTATTAGTAGTGAGCCTACTAATCTCCAAACTTTTCGGGAATATGGCTTCCGCTTTACCATTGAGGAAAATTTTCTGGATGATAAATCCTCTGGATTCAATCTCGCAGACTCTAAACTCCGTTCCGCTCCAGCTCTTTCTCGACTGTGCTTGGTGTTAGCGATGACTACTTTGTTCTTGACTGCTCAAGGTGTTGAAGTTGTCATTTTAGGTCAGCGTCGCTGTGTAGATCCACATTGGTATCGGGGTGCTAGCTACTTGAAAATTGGCTGGAGTTGGGTCAAACAAGCTCTGAACAAGGGCGGGAATTTAATTTCTGTTATCTCTTTTTCTACTAATATTGACCCCGAACCAGTCCAGGCTTCTCGTCTACAACATCAGCAAAGAACTTACCGAATTGAGTTTCAAGCTACTACTGTAGTTTGGGCTCATTAAACTTTTGTCAGTCAATCAGC
>NZ_JAUBSF010000043.1:0-50766 GCF_036704615.1 Microcoleus sp. K4-B3 | reverse complement strand
GGTTTTGACCTCTCTTTGGCTACTAAATTGCAAAATGCATTTCTACTAACTGTAGCACTATTTTATGAAATTGGTATAAGACGCTCTAGATTAGCGTATCCCTACCCCCTGCTCTTAAAATTTTGATTGCCTATGTTAAAATTCTTGCCGGCAGGGAGAGTCCCCCGCCTGTCAAGATTTTGGTTGAAAGTAAACAAAAATTTTAGTCAGGGAAAAGAAAATGAGTAGCCAACTTAACAAACCTCTGGAAATATGGATCAATGAAGATTTACTACTTCCTGGTGTACGCCCAGCCCCACTGCTAATGCACCTCAGCCCGCCGGACACTCATCCAGAGTTAGAGTTTTGGAATTTGCTCAGGGATAAATTGCCGGATCTAGTCAAGATTTACCGATTTACAAGCTTGGCAGATGCAGGCAAGATTGTGGTAACTCCACATTTTATTTCAAGTTATTATGGCCTTAAGAAAGAAGGTCAATTAAATAAATTTCGGCACCAAGTATTAGGGTCAAAACGGAATATCGTCACCTTTTCAAACTGTTTGGAGTTTCAGCCTTATCAAGGAGAAATATTTTTTGCATCTGCCACTTACAATGATAAAAAAGAAAAATCAATACCCACGCCCCAATGGATTTACGACGTGGGAGAGAAGGTAAATATACCAAAACCATCAATTCCTACTGTCGGCTTTGTGGGAAATATTGAATATCCATCCCGACTAAATTCGCTGATATTACGTTATATTAATTTTTCGGATTCTCTGGTTAACTGGATGGCATGCAACCTTTTTGTTAATCGTAATTTGAATTTGGGGATGCGAAGGTTGATTGCACGATTAGTCAGAAAAAAAATAATTAATGAAGTGCGAAAAGCGAAAAATATACAAACATCTTTGATTGAAAGAAAGGGAGATTTTTTTACTCTTCCATTGGAAGAAAAAAAACGCCAAAGAGCCGAGTATATAGAAAATATCGAGAATAATGCTTATATCTTGGCGATGAGGGGAGACGATAATGGCTGTTACCAACTCGGGGAGGTGATGTCAGCAGGGAGAATTCCGCTTTTCATTGATACCAATAGATCCTTACCGGAGTTGAGAGGGATGAAATGGGAAGATTTTTGCGTTATCGTTCCTTTTTCGGAAGTGCATCGGATTGGAGATTATGTCCAAGCTTTTCACGATAAACTTTCGGATGACGATTTTGCTGAGGTTTGCCGGAAATCTCGCGCTGCTTTCGATCGGCTACTCCCTCACAATTTTGTTCTCAGGATTTTGGAAATAATTGCCAAAATTACCAACTAATGATGTATAAAAATGGCGATAGAAGGGCGGCTAAGAATGTCGGAGTTAATTTAACTCTCGGATAAAATTACAGCAGTTATTAATCATTTGCCCGATTTCTCTCCGGCAGACGTGTTAGAGTTGGCTAGTTCTTTGTATTGGCGGGAGTTGATTTGAAGAAAAAGCGATCGCTTTTTTTTAAAAATAAAATCACGACTGCAACCACTTCATAAACTTATTCGTCGCAGTGCCGATCGACTGTCCTACCTGTTTCTTTAAACGCCACCGCTGAAACGCTTGTTCGTAATCTTCCCCTTCAGTTTGATAAACATTCCAAGCATTCAGCGACAATCCCAATCCCCACGTTAGTAAAATAAAAAGCGACCAAGAAAGCTCGTGCGCTGCTGCTAGATTAAACAAAACTAAAAAAGTATTGATAATGCCGTACTTGGTCACATTTTTCTGCAATTTGCGACGACGGTAAGTGTTAAAAACCAGCTTTTCTTGAAATTCTCCTCTAGTTGCTAACCATTGCTGTTCCGCCGCCAGAATATCCTGTTCGGAAATGCCCAATTCCGCTGCAATCTCGAAAAGCTGGACTCTAGATAATTCCCCTTCATCCTGGCGCCGCGCGATCGCAAGCTGTAAAATACCTTGAGCATCCTCTGATCCGTAAATTTGATTTATTTGACTTTCATTTGTCGCCATAACAAGTTTCCTATAATTCCTGACATCATTTCTATGATAGAGATAACCGCAGTTAAACGGCAGGTAGTGACATTGGCGGATTTCAACACCCGAAAAATGAGGAGGCGATCGCACTTCCCACAGTCGCCAAGCGTGTAGGTAGTTCACCCCAAAGTATACATCCAGCCATCCCTCGCACAAATCCTCACAATTCCGTCCCAAACTACAGGCGTCGCCTCAAAGGACAAACCCGGTTTAAATCTCCCTGATTCTATTACTTTCAAACGGTAAAACTCGCCTTTAGCATTTCTCAAAGCATTCTCATCCCCAGACTTCGCTCGTTCCCAATTCAAATTGAACAAATAAACACCGTTGTATCCCGCAGTGATTAGTTTATTGCCATCGGTAAAAATCGGAGTAGAAATTGAAGAACCAATCGCTTTTTTAAACACTATTACCGGAGTATCGTAAGACTGATTTCGCCAAGGTACAGCAGTTTTTTTACCTGTAATCATATCTTGGGAACCGATGTATAAATTGCCGTCGATCGCATTTGTGGCAAACAGCGCCGGAAACTCCCCTGAATTGTACTCGTCATTCAACCCCACCGAGCCTATTATCCCGCCTTCCCAGCTAGAAAGTCGGCGATTTCCAGTCGGCAAAAACCATTCGACGCTGGCATTCGGTTCCTTGTTTGGATTCAGCTTCAGCACTCCGCCGTTGCCCTGAATGTATTGTTTTTCAATAGCACAAAACAGTTTTCCAGATTTAGAAATTACAGCACTTCCGTCCAAATCTGAACCGGTATAAAAATCCCATACTATCTTTTTACTTTCAATGCTAATACCGTAAATATGACCGGAACCAGCAGCTATAAATATTCTATCTTTGAGCCTTGATGGGGATGATTCCGCTACCAAGTTTCCGCCGTGCTTGCTGATATCTCCTGCTGCATAAAGCTGTACTTCCGACAAGATATTTGGCTGCTTGATTCCTTGTTTGATTTTTGCCTTGCTTGTCGAACTATCGAGAAAATAGCCGATCGCATTTTCCCCCGCATTGAACAAAACGCCACCGCCGAGGTACAAAGCGCTGCTGTCATTATCGCGGCTGTAGCTGGGCGTTCTCCTGATGTCCAATTTCCAAAGTTCCTTGCCAGTTCTAAAAGATATTGCCCTAAAACTCGGCACGACACTTTTGCCACCACCGCCACTGCGGCTTCCCTGCAAAATCACAATTCTGTTTTCGGCGCTGGCTTTTTCATCGATATAAATCGTTGATGAACCTTTGATTATATCATCAAACTTATAGCGCCAAACTTCTTTATTGGTAGCAATATCTATTTTTCGCAAATTGTGGTCATAAGCACCTATAATTAAATAAGTTTTTCCCCCGTCTCTGGTAATTGTCGGCTGTCCAGTCCAACCGGCACCGCTCCAAACTACAGACCGCCTTCCCAGAAAAGTCCGGCCGCTGCCGAGTTGAAATTTGTCGATTAACTTCAAGCTTTTCGGAACACCTCTACCGTAGAAGCGGCGCTGGTCGTTACCTAAAAATGTCGGGACTAATAATTCTATTTCTGGGTCTGCTTTTGCCAGAGAATTGTTAATATTAGTTTCTAATAAAGCTTGTTCCGAAGAGGCAGTTTGGTACAGTTTGAGAACAGCAGGAGGAACAGCGGCGCTCAGCAAAAATTGTCCGAGCTGTTGATTGAAGGTTCTCCGAGATGATAAACTCATGTTAGATCGAGATAATCAGCCATAATATTAAAACATAATTATCAGCAACAACTCAATTAAAACATCTCGCGCTAAACTGCTAGATAACTGACAAGCTTACCCAGCACGAGTTAAAGTGGATTTGATTATGGTCAACCGTCTTGCTCAATCCCAAAGCCTTTACCTCCAGAAACACGCCGAAAATCCGATCGACTGGTGGCCCTGGTGCGACGAAGCCCTAGAAACGGCCCGGAGCGAAAATAAACCGATTTTCCTGTCAATTGGCTACTCTAGCTGCCACTGGTGTACGGTGATGGAAGGAGAAGCATTTTCCGATGGCGCGATCGCTCAATACATGAATTCGCACTTTATACCGATAAAAGTCGATCGCGATTTACAGAATACCTTGAACATCCTCTGAACCGTAAATTTGACTTATTTGACTTTGATTTGTTGCCCTAACAAGTTTTCTATGAATTCCTGACATCCTTTCTATGGTAGATATAAGCGCAGTTAAAATGCCGGTAGTGACATTAGCGGATTTCAACACCCAGACATTTGAGTGAGCGAGACTCCTGACTATTGGAGTGGAAATTGAAGAACAGATATATTACCTCAACTTTAAACTAATTAATTTCCAGAAGTTTGACTAATTTTGCTATCTCGTTTCAACATAAATTGATAAAATATCCCAAACAAAATCACCGCAATCATCCCCACCACTAAAGAACCTTCACCCTCATGCCAATATTTAAACAAATCTAGGCGATGAGATGCAACTAACCAAGCCATTCCCGCCACTCGAAAAACATTAATAATAAAACCACAAATGACCGCGACAGCTATTACCAAAGCCTTATTTTGTTTAGTAGGAAACATCACCAAACAAATTACAGCTAAACCTAATAAGTAATTCATTGCCTCTATACCCGAACAACCCCCATTTACCAACACCCTTCCTGTCGGTAAAGCAACATAATTACCGTCACGTGTTACATTAAAACCGACATACCACAAAGAATAATAAGCAAATTTAGCAGTAAGCGAGGTAATAAAATCCACTAAAGGTAACGTAATGACACTGGGGGTGCCATGAAAAAATAGTATTACCAATTCACGCCAATATAGTTTTAAGTTCTGAAAACCTACCGCAAGTAGGCTCAAACCTAAACCAGACAAAAAAGGTGCAAGTCTTAAAAAAGGATCTAATTTACTGGAAACCACAGCACTTTTAAATAAAATAAAAGCTATTAAGAGCGTCCCTGCTACTCTCGATAATAGGTCACTTTTTATCTCACTCTGTTTGAGAATATCCTGGTTGTCCCAAAGCAGGGAACCCACAGCGAACCAAAAAACTATACTCATCCAAAAATGAGCAATATCACCCAGTTTCCACAAGAGTGTCATATTCAGAGTTACTAAAGCTGTGGCGATAATGATGAGCCAAAAAAGTTTTCTCTTGAACATTTTGATATTAGTTATTAGTTGATTAATTAGATCAATACTTCGGACAGTTTTTGATTGCCAACCGTAGAATAAGGGTTTCAAGGCAATTCGGCAAGTTCGCTACCAACACAAAATCGAGGGTTTCAGACTACGAACTAAAAACAGTTCGGACTATTGTTAGATGATATCATAAAAATAGTACGGGATGTGGACAACTCCGTGGCTTGATCCCTTCCTCGGGAAACGACACTTCGGCTACGCGATCGTGCATCGCACGGGGGATTTTAATCCCCGTCAATCTTTGACCTGATGTTAGTAGACACTCTGGAATTTGATGGATGGTGAGACTCAGATGCAACGCATAGCTCAGCATTAGGATACTTAGTTAAAATATGACTACTCAAAATGATTGGTTTGGTGCCTAGCAGTCGCTTACTCAGCCCCTGTAAGCAAAGACTAACAAGTGAGTGACTCAACAAAAATTAAAAATAAGTAACCTCAATGATGCTTGCATTTCTTGAGAGTTGACGCAATTGGCACCGCGCACGGTGTGACACTGAGGTTCGAGTAAATACGGCTGAGCGAGTTAGAGTTCGAGCAATGATCAATGGTGATTATCTCCTTTTAAAGAATCTCAGTGTCTTTAGATCGGAAATTATTAAGAAACAGCCTTACGGTAGTTCTTAAATCCGCTGTCTAGGGGCGACTTGACGTTCAATACCACTACCCTGGGGTGCTGTAATTACGCCACCCATCCAGCCATGATTCGCCGTTTAACTGTTCCGCATCAATTCGGATTAGTCCGTTGCAGGGATTGCTCGCCCTCTAAGATGTTTCAATGCCTAGTTGATAAACTTGATTCCCAGGACTCAATTATAGATCTTAATAACAGCGGTAACGCTACAACTGCGTTTCATCTCGCGTTAAAAGTCCGAGGTTTTCACGGCTGCGCGCTATCAGATAATAAGAAACCTGGTTTCTTGGTGAAACCAGGTTTTTAGTTATCTCATAAAATAATCAGTTTGGCATCAAGCCAGAATCGAAAACGAGTTCAAACGATCGGCTATTGAGCTTTTTGAGCCTGAGCGCGTTGCTTTTTGAACATAGTACCAAACCCAACAGCGGCTCCAGCAGCAAGCATTGTTAAAGGTTCAGGAGTAGCTTCAGTGTTGCTAGTGCTGCTGATGTAAGAATCGCTTTGACCATTGGGTAAGGCTTGAACGTGCAAACCTAATTTTAAGGCACCGGTATTCAAAGCGGAAACTACGTTAGCATAATTTCCCGTAAACCTCACTCCCAAACTTTCGCTACCTTGGACAGCCCATTTATTACCACCACCATTATCCCTTGTGAAGGCATAGTCTGTGGTGAAGCCAGTACCACCTTGAGGCAATTGATCGCTACTAGCACCACCAGTAAAGGCTACATCCCCAGTGTTATTAATGTTAGCCTCGGCATTAGACAGATAGCCATTATCATCAAAGAGAACTTTACCGATAAACATACTAGAGGCAGCAGTATTTCCAGAGTTGAAGATGTTAAAAAGAACTGATGTACCCTCGTCAACTACGTCAAATGAAAAGCTATTTGCATAGGCATCTCCCGGCGTATCCCCACCAGCGATATTACCAAAGCTGAAGGCAGATGCAGGTGCTGCGGAGACTGCACTAAGAGCGGCGACACCGGCAACAGCTAAAATAGATTTGACTAAATTTAATGGGGATTTCATGGTTGACACCTTTATTTTTAAGTTGACTGGAAGCAGGTTTTTTTCCTTCACATATTCAATGTAAACCGAAGCACAAGTTAATGCAAGTAGGTTTGATAAAGATTCGATAAAGATTTGAAAGGCGCTGATTTGATTTAGCCAAAATCCCTAAACTGATGACCTCTAGCTAGCTATTTTCTATGGCGTACATCAAAAAATAGAGCTGCTGTCACCCGGGTTTTAGTCCTGAATTTTCTCTCTTTCAAAAAGCTATAACCCACCTTCCTAACCAGGGTTTTCATACAGCATAATTACTGATAAAACTCTTTTGAACCTCTAAATTATGCCCTTAAAAAGTCCTTTATCCGTTAATGTACGGTAGAAAAGTTTAATTGATAGCTTGATTGCTGGGTAAAAATAGGTAAAAACCGATGGTGACAGTTGAGGCTGCGGAATGTGGGCTATAACTCAGGACAAAATCTTGGATCGTATTCGGTGCGTCGATTCTCGCTTTCCGATTCAGCAACAAGCGCCATTGAGAGAGACTAAAACTAGCCATCCATACCAAATCAGTTGTAGCGGTGTAGGCCAAACTGTAATGTTCCAGGAAAAAACGACGACAGGAGTCAAACCAAGAGGTAGGGATACGTTTCGGTGCTCGTTATTATCTGTGACGCCGGAACTTTGGCCGACTAAAGGGACGGCTCGACTTTCTGGGACATAGTTTTCGGAACACGTCTACCGTAGAAGGCGCGCTGGTCGTCACCTAAAAATGTCGGGACTAATAATTCTATTTCTGGGTCTGCTTTCGCTAAAAATTTGTGAATATTATTTTTCCGAAGAAGCTCGATTCCAAGATTTAACGGCGTGACAAGCAAGTAGAAAGACTTGACGCAGTAAGGGTTTGAGTAGCTTGTCCTCAAAAAAATGTGGGCGTGCGATCGCTACTTTTTAGACTTTCTACAGGGTCGAATCAGGATCGTTCGCGTTCGCTACCATCAAAATTGTCAATAAACTTGTGATAATTACTACTCTCTTGAGGGAGGTTCAAGAGCCTAAACCCTCTAAATATAAAGGTTTCAGCGGCTTTGTCACCCCGTCAATTCCCAGATTCAGTTTGGCACTGCTTGAGGACAGCAGGAGAAACCGCCGCAGTCAGCAAAAATTTTCCAACCCGTTGATTGAAGGTTCTCCGAGATAATCGACTCATTTGACATCTAAATTATCAGCGATCGTATGAAAACATGATTATCCGCAGCAACTCAACTAAAACATCTCGCGCTAAACTGCTAGAGAACTGACAAGCTTACCCAGCAAAAGTTCAAGTGGATTTGATTATGGTCAACCGTC
The DNA here is from genome assembly GCF_036704615.1 of Microcoleus sp. K4-B3. Lineage (NCBI taxonomy): Bacteria > Bacillati > Cyanobacteriota > Cyanophyceae > Oscillatoriales > Microcoleaceae > Microcoleus > Microcoleus sp. K4-B3. Next base: position 42,575 of record NZ_JAUBSF010000043.1, on the reverse strand, counting down.
TTGCTCAATCCCAAAGCCTTTACCTCCGCAAACACGCCGAAAATCCGATCGACTGGTGGCCTTGGTGCGACGAAGCCTTAGAAACGGCCCGGCGCGAAAATAAACCGATTTTCCTGTCAATTGGCTACTCTAGCTGCCACTGGTGTACGGTGATGGAAGGAGAAGCATTTTCCGATGGCGCGATCGCCCAATACATGAATTCGCACTTTATACCGATAAAAGTCGATCGCGAAGAACGGCCGGATATTGACAGCATTTATATGCAAACCTTGCAAATGATGACCGGCCAAGGCGGTTGGCCTCTCAACGTTTTTCTCACTCCCGACGAGCGAGTTCCCTTCTACGGAGGCACTTATTTCCCCGTAGAACCTCGCTACGGGCGGCCCGGATTTTTAGAAGTTTTGCAAGCAATTCGCCGCTTTTACGATACAGAAAAAGGCAAAGTAGAAGCCTTCAAAGCAGAGATTTTAGGCAACCTCCAACAGTCGGCAGCGCTGTCAGGAATAACCGCCGAATTAAATCGCGAAATTTTTCAAAAAGGCTTAGAACTCAACACCGGAATTATTGCCGGCAGCAACCCCGGCCCCAGTTTTCCGATGATGCCTTATGCTGAGCTAGCACTGCGGGGAACGCGATTTAATTTTGAATCAAAATACGACAGCAAACAAGTCTGCACTCAGCGCGGATTAGACTTAGCATTGGGCGGCATTTACGACCACGTAGCAGGCGGATTTCACCGCTACACGGTTGACGCGACTTGGACTGTGCCGCACTTTGAAAAAATGCTCTACGACAACGGTCAAATTGTTGAGTATTTAGCGAATTTGTGGAGCGCGGGAATACAAGAACCGGCTTTTGAAACTGCGATCGCGGGGACAGTAGAATGGTTGAAGCGAGAAATGATTGCGCCAACAGGCTATTTTTATGCTGCACAGGATGCGGACAGCTTTACCCCCCCAACCCCCCCTTACCAAGGGGGGGCAGAAAATCCAACCCCCCCTTACCAAGGGGGGGCAACGGGGGGGTCAGAACCGGAAGAAGGAGCATTTTATGTCTGGACTTATGCCGAACTCGAAGCACTATTAACTGCTGAGGAATTGGCGGAAATTCAAGCACAATTTACTGTTAGCCGTAGCGGCAATTTTGAAGGCAAAAATGTATTGCAGCGCCGCCATCCGGGAAAACTGAGCGAGACGGTAGAAAAGGCTTTGGCTAAACTCTTTCAAGTTCGCTACGGTGGCAATCCCGATACTGTAAAAACCTTTCCGCCAGCGCGCAACAATCAAGAAGCTAAAAATGACAGTTGGCCGGGTAGAATTCCCGCCGTTACTGACACGAAAATGATTGCTGCTTGGAATAGCTTAATGATTTCGGGTTTAGCCCGCGCTGCGGCGGTTTTTGGGAATTGGGAATATCTGGAATTAGCTGTGACAACTGCTAATTTTATTTTAGACAATCAGTGGACGGATGGGCGGTTTCAGCGGTTGAATTATGACGGACAATCTGCTGTAACCGCGCAGTCGGAAGATTATGCTTTGTTTGTGAAAGCATTGTTGGATTTGCATCAAGCGAGTTTGACTTTAGGAAACGGGGAAGAAGCAAAACAGTTGCCGAATTCTCAGTTTTGGTTGGAGAAAGCTGTGCAGGTGCAAGAAGAGTTTGATGAGTTTTTGTGGAGCGTGGAATTGGGAGGATATTACAATACTGCTAAGGATGCTAGCGGAGATTTGTTGGTGCGGGAACGCAGCTATATAGACAATGCAACTCCGGCGGCGAATGGAATTGCGATCGCCTCTTTGGTTCGTCTCGCACTGTTGGGGCAAAATTTGGAATATCTCGATCGCGCGGAGCAAGGTTTGCAAGCTTTCAGCAGTATTGTACAAGATTCTCCGCAAGCTTGTCCGAGTTTGCTTTCTGCTCTCGATTGGTATCAGCATTCTACCCTAATTCGCACGACTCCAGATCGAATTTCTGGGTTGATTTCGCAGTATTATCCGACTGCTGTCTGTCAGATTGAGGCTGATTTGCCTGAAGGGGTTGTCGGGTTAGTTTGCGAGTGTTTGACTTGCAAGGAACCGGCGAAAAGTCAAGAGCGGCTGTTGGCAGAAATTTTGCAAAGTCAAACGCGAGTTTAGCACCAATACTGTCTATATTATTGAACCGCGAAGACGCGAAGGACGCGAAGGAAGAAGGAGGAAGCTGGAGGAAGAAGTAGATTATCTTCTACCGGGAAGGAAGTACATCTTCAATCCGCTCCTCAATCTTCCAAAATCTCAACTAAGTCTTCCATTGTCACGTCGAAGGCGCGGGCGATTTTGTAGACAGCAGAAATATCCGCCGTGTTCAAAGAATCGCGCTGAACGTAGCTTCTAACAGTGTTGTAATTCACTCCCGATCGATCGGCAACTTCTTTAAACGTCCAACCTTTTTGCTCAGCTAGTTCTCGAATCCGCAGCCTAACGTAGCCCATTAGTGCGATCGCCCCTACTATTCTAAAAACTCGACCAAATCTTCAATCATTACGTCAAAAGCAAGGGCGATCTTCTGAACGGCACTCAGATCTACCATACTCATGCCATCATCGCGTCTAGCGTACCCTTTCAGCGTATTGTAATTAACCCCTGAGCGCTCGGCCACGTCTTGCAGCGTCCAGCCCTTTTCTTCTGCCAACTCTCGAATCTTTAGTCTAACTCGCCCCATTTTGCCCTTGACAACTGGTTAGATTTAACCTTAACATCTAAATAATTCAAAACGATCGCCCTCCTAGCCTAGAGAACTTAAGGGCGATCGCCTTTTCTACCACACCCCACGAACGTGGGGAAGGATTACCCTATGATACCAACATCGAAGCCCAAATTAAACACTCATCCCTGGTGTATCGTGCGGCAATTGCCAAATATGCAGCGATTGGTTGTGGCGAGGTTCCACCGCCGAGGCGATGCTGAGGGATATATGCAAATTTTACGGCGGTTGTTGCCGGCGGCCAAACACGCGATCGTATTTGATACGACTGGGGCCGAGAAATTGCCAGAAGTTCGACTGAATTAGAGCGAATGCTGTAATGGATAAGTGCGATCGCCCTTTTGTGTTTGAATTGGAAAGTAATAAATCGTGAAGGGCGATCGTCCTTTCCTCTCTGCTAAAAATTCTCGCCATTCTGCACGCTTGCCGCACCCAACATTACAATTAGCGTTACAATAAACGAGGAGTTGTGACTTGCCAACGCAGAAACAATCCAACACAGCGATATTCCTCTGTCAGTTGCTTTCAAATTTGTATCAGCCAATCAATGTTTTTCGTTACGATCGCCACTTAAAAACACTCTACATCCAGGCTGGGGTGAGTGATGAAATTGGGATACTAATAGATGAAAATGGAAATTGGAGCTGTGTTCTATGACGCAAAACTTACACCTGATGACGAATGCGGAATTGAAACACTACCTTTCAGAGCATAGAAACAACGGCGAAGAATTCCGGCTGGCACTGCAAGTTTTGCTCGACCGCCGCGATACTAATGCTGCAAGCCAACCTTATCCTTTTGAGCTTGCCGATCCAGAAAGCGAGGTGACAGCAATGTTGACCGATAAAATCGATCTGTCAACAACCGCTCAACCCGTTCGGGTAGTTTACTACAATCTCTATCTTCTGATTAATCGCGGAGATAGTTTAACCCGAGAAACCATTGCAATTGATACTTACACATTTGACCCCCAATTGATCGAGGGAGATACCGTCTGCATCAAAGATTGGAAAGTAGGAATTGCAGCGGACACAGGACTAGAAAATAGAGCTTTTTCTTTTGATACAACTGTCATTGACGTGCAAAAAACCGTAGTCCGGCATCAACATTTCTCTGTGGATATCCTGCTAGAATCACCCGATCGAGAGATAGTAGCTCAACTGAGAGATGCCTTGACCTTCAGCAATCTACAAAATTTTGGACAAAATAATCCCATTGAATCCTCAACATTTTTAGAGTTGAATTTGACCTCCCAATAGTTTTAAGCGGCAATATTTCCGATCTCATTAGCGATTAGCAAATTACAATATAAGCATTTTTTATATTGACTCTGTAATATTTATTTACTATAATTACCAGGTCAGAAATAATAAAATTGTTACGCCTCACAGTTTTTCCCAAATAACAGCTAAACTATTCTAACGTTTGCGCGTCCCCAGCGTCGCAGGCTCAACCTATAGCTGTTAAGGATTCGTCCTGATTCACAGGAGCAAGATTTTAAAATATGCATCTGAGCGAACTGACTCACCCAAACCAATTACACGGCCTCTCGATTCATCAACTCGAACAAATTGCCCGACAAATTCGAGAAAAGCATTTAGAAACTGTAGCAGCCAGCGGCGGCCACCTCGGCCCCGGCTTGGGTGTAGTCGAACTGACTTTAGCACTCTACCAAACACTCGACCTCGATCGCGACAAAGTTACCTGGGATGTCGGCCACCAAGCTTATCCTCACAAATTGATAACCGGCCGCTACAACCAATTCCACACCCTGCGCCAAAAAGACGGCGTTGCAGGCTATCTCAAGCGCTGCGAGAGCCAATTTGACCATTTTGGTGCCGGCCACGCTTCTACGAGCATTTCCGCTGCCCTAGGAATGGCGATGGCGCGCGACCTCAAGGGCGAAAACTTTAAAACAGTAGCAGTCATCGGCGACGGCGCATTGACTGGCGGCATGGCACTCGAAGCAATCAACCACGCGGGCCATATGCCGAAAACCAATCTGATGGTAGTGCTCAACGACAACGAGATGTCAATCTCGCCCAATGTCGGCGCGATTACCCGCTATTTGAACAAGATGCGACTCTCGCAGCCGGTGCAATTTCTCAAAGATAACTTAGAGGAACAATTCAAACACATTCCCTTTGTCGGCGAAACTTTTACCCCAGAAATGGAACGCCTCAAAGAAAGCATGAAACGCTTGGCAGTTTCCAAAGTAGGAGCCGTAATTGAAGAATTGGGCTTTACCTACATGGGCCCGGTAGACGGACACAATTTGGAAGAGTTAATTGCCACTTTCAAACAAGGTCATACTATCCAAGGGCCGGTGCTAGTTCACGTGGTGACGGTGAAGGGTAAAGGATACGCGATCGCCGAAAAAGACCAAGTAGGATATCACGCCCAAAATCCCTTTAACTTAGCCACCGGCAAAGGCATTCCCTCCACCAAACCCAAGCCTCCAGCTTACTCGAAAGTCTTTACCCACGCCCTGGTAAAGCTAGCAGAAAATAATCCCAAAATTGTCGGCATTACCGCTGCAATGGCAACCGGAACCGGCCTTGACAAACTTCAGGAAAAACTGCCAAAACAGTACATCGATGTCGGTATTGCCGAACAGCACGCCGTGACTTTATCGGCGGGTTTAGCCTGCGAAGGAATGCGCCCCGTTGTAGCAATTTACTCGACATTTTTGCAGCGGGCATACGACCAAATAATTCACGATGTCTGCATCCAAAATTTGCCCGTTTTCTTCTGTTTGGATCGAGCCGGAATTGTCGGCGCTGACGGCCCCACCCACCAAGGAATGTACGACATTTCCTACTTGCGCTGTCTGCCAAATATGACAATTATGGCGCCCAAAGACGAGGCAGAAATGCAGCGGATGATAGTCACAGGAATCAACCACACCAGCGGCCCGATCGCCATGCGTTACCCGCGCGGCAACGGTTACGGCGTGCCTCTGATGGAGGAAGGTTGGGAAGAATTGCCGATCGGCAAAGCCGAAATCCTCCGCAACGGCGATGATTTGCTGATATTGGGTTACGGTTCAATGGTTTATCCGGCGATGCAAACTGCAGAGATGCTGAGCGAGCACGGCATTGAAGCAACTGTAATCAATGCGCGTTTTGTCAAGCCTTTGGACACCGAATTAATCTTGCCTTTAGCACAGCGAATTGGCCAAGTTGTCACAATGGAAGAAGGCTGTTTAATGGGCGGCTTTGGTTCAGCAGTAGCCGAAGCTTTGCTAGACAATAATGTCCTAGTTCCACTGATGCGCTTGGGTGTACCTGATACATTGGTGGATCATGCAACACCTGAACAATCCTTTGCAACTTTAGGATTAAATCCGTCGCAAATGTGCGATCGCATCTTAGCAACATTCAGCCGCAAACAGTCACCCGTTAGCGTGTAAATAGCTAGAATTGTAGGGTTCGCACTGCTCCACCATTGGTGTCAACAAACACCCTATTTCCCTCAGTCCGGCAGGGGTTTAAACCCCTGCCTCAAAGCTAAAGTCCTCTTGCATAGGACTGAAGAACTCATTAGTCCTACTATATAGTTAAGGTCATTAGTTGATAGCCATAGATCGAATAGGAGGATTTTGTGGGAGAAGCTAACCGTCGAAAAAGATTCGATTCAAATTACGGTAACAGCCTTAATATTGGATGTTTTATCGCTGCTTCTACTTCCAGCGATGCTCATGCTGTCTACCTTGGAATTGGACGCAAGAGAAGCGTAGAACGCAGACTTATATCAGCTCACGCAAGCATCATTGACGCATGGAAAATCTTGGTTTATTGCCAAGATATTTTATCGAAGCTTAAATATTTTCATCTGCAAAGCAACGATCAAATTACTAGCAATTTCATTAGCAGTTTGATTGGGACTTACGATGATTATCCTGATGACGATGCTGTTTATGAAGTGTCTGGGGATAAAAAAGCGCTTATGGATTGGCTGTCGCAAGGCAAAACGATCTTGGATGATGATTTGCCTTCCAATATTAACGTTTTGGTTGTAAAGCCCCCAGTTTCCAAAAAGTACAAAGTTTTTTGGTACGAATCAGAAGAAGCTCCAAAAAATACTTACGGTAATCCCGAAGAAAATTGTGTTTTTACAGTCGGTAAAAATTCTGATGAACCAATTTCGGGGGGTGCTAACAAGAAAGTAATTTTTTTCAGCAGTTATGTAACCGCTGCCTATTTAGCTGACTATGTGAATCGGTTGAACAGAGATAGTTTAACTGAGGAAGAAGTCAAGCGACTGTTGTTTGAAGCCAATCAGCTTCAAGGAAAAATTTAGCCAACTAGGAATCACTGCTTTCAGTCATTTCTCATAGTTTTTGACGAGCGACAACATAGTATCATCTGACACAAAGGAAAACCAACAATGAAAGAGAAGTTTATGGTACAATCAGATTGCATAAACATTAAAATATAAGGTATAAAAAACAATGACTAACGTGAAACCAAATCGTACCGTGCGGCGGGGAAGACTGTTCCCAGAAATTCAGTGGTCAGAAGAAAAAAAAACTCAGTGGCGCGCTGAAAGAGAAGCATTTTATCAGCGTTGCAAACCTATTTTCGATCGCCTAAAACCAGAATTGATTAAAACCCACTACAACTGGTACATGGCAGTTGAACCCGACAGCGGAGACTATTTTATCGACAAAGATGATATGGTGGCTACCAAAATGTGCCGCCAGAAACACCCAAATGCTATCCCGTTTCTTTTCCGCATCAACCATACAGGGGCGTGCGGCACGATATGATTGCAGGAAGATTTGGTGATGAAGACGAGCTATTTTTTGAAGTAGAATTGATTGCTAATAACGGCTTAGAATTACCTGTTGATGCCCTGCTAGATACAGGTTTTTCTGGCTGGCTAGCAATGGACAGTCAGGATTTAGAAGGGCTGGATTGGATTTATATTAGGCGACAAAAAATGCGGACAGCTAAGGGAGAATTCAATTTCGATATTTATGCAGGAAAAGTACGCATAGATGAGCAAGAGTTTGACATTCCCGTTCATGTGGGTGACGGAGTACCGGAAATTTTAATCGGCCGCCAGTGGCTGAAAACTCGGCGGTTAGTAGTTGATATGTCTGCCGGTATTTTGACATTGGAAGCTAGTTAAAAGCAAAATGAATTTAAAAAGTTTTGACATAGTAATAGTAGGAGCCGGCCCAGCAGGAGGCCACTGCGCGAGAATCCTAGCCAAATCCGGCCACAAAGTCTTGCTGGCAGAGCAAAACGACAATTTTAATAAAAATGACTTTTCCAGCGCCGCCACGCCTCTAGAAACCCTCTCTAAATTCGATTTACCCCAATCCGTTATCGGCAGTTTTTGGCACAAACTTACTATTGAAACTAGCAAAGTCAGTCAAAGTTGGGAGTCTCCCCAAAGCTTGGGAGTTGTTCTCAACTTTGCTAAATTTAGAGCATTTCTAGCCAGCGAAGTTGAGCGATTTGGCGGTGAAGTTTGGCTTGGTTATCGCTACACCGGACATTCACAAGCCAAAGGCGAAACAACAGTAGAATTTAAACAGTTATCCGACGGTCAAGTTATCAAAGTTAGCACGAAAGTATTGGTTGATGCTACTGGCTTTGCTAGGGCGATTATGTACGAAAAAGAGAAGGATAAGCCCGATTTTTTGTCTGGAACCGGAATAGAATATTTAATTGAAGTAGAGCCAGAAGTTTACAATAAATACAGGGGTGATTTAATCTTCTTTTTGGGCGATAAATGGATGCCGAAGGGTTATTCCTGGATATTCCCAATGGAACAAAACAGGCTGAAAGTTGGTGCGGGCCGCATTTTTTTAGATCCGAAAACGTTGAGGCATTTGTCACCGCTGAAAAAATATATTGATTTACTGATTGATGAATATCTGAAGTCTAAAAATTATCAAATTATTGACAAACACGGTTCGACGCTGAAGTATAGTCCTGGTTTGAAAGATATTTATTGTAGAAATAATATAATTGCGATCGGCGATAGTGTCTCGACAGTAAATTTTTTGGGTGGCGAAGGAATTAGACACGGGATGGATGGTGCGGAAATTGCGGGGAAATATATTCAAAGGTATTTGGAGGGGAAAATCTCAGATTTTCGGGATTATGAGACGGAAATGCACCGCAAGTTTGATAAAAAATGGAATATTTCGGAAAGGTTGGCTGTGAGAAAATATATCGATGATGTTAATGATGAACTGACAGATAAAATGATTTCTTATTTAAAGTATATGAAAACAGAAGATGTTATGGATATTTTATTTTATTATAAGTTTGAGAAGATTTCCAGAGGGTTAGGCGGTTATTTGCAGCGGAAAATCAAGGGATTGATTAAGCGATTTCACTTGTAAGGTACGTCAGTTGAGAAATTGTTAGTTGAGGGAAAAATCTCGCTGGCTGACGCACCCTACAAACCTAATTGCCATAAAAAATTTTCTGCTGTAACTTGAATGCGCGGCAGCGACAGTAAAGCATCGTCAAAACTGCTAAAATTTGACCTATATGATACACCAAAAGTATACCCAGTCGCTCCAATTAAATGCGCTACAATTGGATCGACATCCCCGTAAGGATAGGCAAAACATTTAACAGATTTCTCTAATCCCCCTTCCAAGATAGCACGGGATTTCGCCCCCTCCCGCACAATTTCTGTCGGCGACAATGCAGTTAGAGGTTGATAAGTAGCAGACATAGAACCGAATTCAATCCCTGCATCCTGCAGTTGGCGAATTTCCGGCCATCCCATTAACTGCACTTCTTCAAATTCGGCTTTTTCCCAACTATTTGTCTTTCCTATCGACTCCGCTACCAGAAAAACAGTCGCTGTAAAATCAAAGCGTTTTAGCAGAGGCCAAGCATATTGAAAAAAGTCGAGATAGCCTCCGTCAAAAGTCATCGATACAGCTTTACCGGGTAAAGGAGTTTTATCCAGTTTCGCACTTCGCCAATCTTCCCAACTAGCACTATAATAACCGCGATCTTTGAGATACTGCAACTGTTGTTCCAAAACCTGGGGGGTAACTGCGTCTAAACCGTCAGGAGAAATGCGACGGTAGGCGAGAATGGGCAGCCTTTGTGTAACGCTATGATTGTCAAAAAGTTGAGGTTTCACTGAATGAGAAACTTCCCCAGACGGCGATTTTCGCCCAATAATTTCCGGTGCGTAAAATACTTGCTTTGGAAACGAGTTTTCTGGGGCAATTTCCATTGTTGTTTCCCCCGCAATTGCCGCCGCTGACGCGATTTCCCGCAGCGCCGCCGCTGGGAGTGCGGCCCGGCGGCTGACACTCGTCCCGATCGCACCCGATCGCCTACCGAACATCAACGCATTTGGCGGGTAAATGCCCCCAGCACCCGCTGCATTCAAACTCTCGGGCAAATCCGACCTTTGTTGAGCACAAGAGGCTAAGCGCGATCGCAGCGATTGCTTGCCGTTGAGCGGTTTTCCCAGCAAAGCTTCTCGCACGCTGGCGACGCACAACTCAAAACCGCTATTTTGAGTAATTGTCGATCGCAATTTTTGAGCAGAAACAAAATTATTTTCCACCGCAATAGTGACAATACCGACAGCAACGCCGCCTACTTTCACCAGCACGTCAATTTCAGAAAGATCAACTTGTATATTAGTAAATTCCTCGCTAACTTCTAAAGCAATTAAATCTTTTTCGAGCGTAATTGTTGGGACTTCTTCGGCTATTTCTGGCTTGTAGAAATCCTCCAAATGCCAATGCGGACGCCCCCATAATTCTTGCAAAAATAGCGTCCAGTCATTTTTTTTGTGCAATGGTTCCAGCAAAGTTTGCCACAATCTATTGCCTTTTTCGCTGCGATTGCGTTGAAAGAAGCGATCGAGAATTTGCCCAGCAAACTCGGCTGCGATCGCATCCGCCAACACCGCACCGGCAACCGTGCCATCGCAGACTGGCAATTCAAGAATACCGAGTTTAATTCCTTCTAGTTCGATCGTACAGCACAGGCGATCGCATATTTGCGGAATATCGCAAATATCGGAAATTGGTTCGCTCACTTCTACCGTAACTTTCCAGGCAATTTCACCCTTGACTCGCTTAATCTTATCTAAAATAGATTTAATTTCATTTTTAGTAAAAATTTTATGATATTTGTGAACCTTATTACTTTGAACCTCTCTCTCAATCCCTTGGTGCCAAGGTAGATTTAAACTGAGGTTAACGGCTTTTTCTTGATAAAGTTCCAGCATTTTTTCATCATAGGCAACGCCCATAAAATTACAAATTTCTTTTAATTTTTTTACTTTATTATCTACAATTTCTTCATATTTGACTAATATATGATTAGATTTTTTAGCATATTTGTGACTAATTAACATCGCCTCTTTCCACCGAGTAATACAGTGGTTTAAATCCCAACCAGGCCCCCACAAATCATGAGAACTGCTAGTAGCCTCATGCAGAGAAGCTATTGTATCCATACTGTTTCTCAAAATATGTATAAATTTAGCATCCGGCAAAAAGCGCTGTATATCCTCAATAAAATATATGTGTTCCGGCGTTTTTTCCAACCAAATACTTTTGTTTTGTTCCGCCGCCAAACCATCCAAAACTCCGACAAACCAACTAACTTTAGTGGCCACAGTTTGACTATCATCAAAATCTTGCAAAAGTTCAGGGCGATTAATCTCATCCTTAAAAAAAGCTTCCATCCTACCTGGCAACTTTCCCGCAAACTTATTGTACAGTAAATAGTGAAAAAACTTAGATTCAGGAAAAGAAATAACTTCAGGATGAGCGGCTAATAAACTTTGAAGCATGGTTGTGCCGCTTCTCGGACAGCCTAGTAAAAATATCCGTTTCATTTTTATAGCTGATAAATGGTTTGTGAATTAGATTTTTTTTGATTAAAAGCAGAGAGCGCTAACTGCACAGATGAAAAGAAGAAACAGCTATGATTCATGTATCATTTATTAGAAATCATTGGTAAATCTCTGTCTTTTTTGTTCCTATATGGGCAAAAAGTTTTTTCCTAACTCCAATTAAAGTTTTCTTTCAACAAATCCGAAAGTTCTTGATTGTAAGGCTGGAAATAATTTATCAATTTTTGTTCGATTTCTGGCGGCATTTGGCTGTAGCGATCGATATGATTTATTTGATATTCTTTAATTGCACTCGCACTAAGATCCAAAAAATTCAATACTTCCGAAAATACTTTGTCGGTATTTGCGTAAAAATCTTCGGTCTTGAGAATTAGCAACTGTTCCCTCGGAAAATAGTCGAGCCAATTTTTGATTTGTTCTACATAAATTCCCCGCGACAAATAGGAATAATGCTGGTGATTAAAACTGTAATAATTTTCATCAACTTGGATTTTTTCAATCTCACCTTTGAGTCTATCAGGTTCAGAAGCGATCGCCTTTTCAAAATCCAACTTTTCGCAGCCACTCGCCACTTCTAAATGATAGTGCATCCATGCTCGTTTTACCGGGTTTTGCAGCATCACAATCAGCTTAACATCTGGGAAACACTTGTAAACTCGCTCCGCCACCAAAGGATGATAAATATAGTAAGGAGTCATCTCCCACAGCAGCACCTTCTCACCCGCGACACTCCGCGTCAACTGCTTGCTGTACCACTCAACACCACGCTCAAAATTCAAATCAAAAAAGTGAATGTCCCGGGAACCTTCTTTAATAATTTGCAAGTGATGCGCGAGATAACCGTATAGAGATTCCGTGTCGCAGTTTTGAGCGCCAACAATTAAAAACTCAGGTTTTTGCTTATTTTCCAATTGAGTCGAAATCTTGGCGTAGCCGGGATTATTCTTATCCAAATCGTAAGTTAGAGAGGCTAGTTCAGGTAAATCCCGAAGCGGCATTTTGCCCTCAAATTCCCAGCGGTAGGGCGGACAAAGAATCGTTTTTTGGTTGACAGTCGATCGCACGTACAGCGGATAAACCTGCCAATGATAATCGTAGGCGTAAGCCAAAGTTTCCTCGTAAACCCCAGCATTCACGTAATACTGACCGTTTCCTAAATCCAGCCTGTCGATTTGCAGCCGGATTTTGCCTTTCCCTTTCACCAGCGGCAGCAGTCTGCCCATTTGATTAGTATTAGTCTCAAAACAGCTTTGACCATCTTCCCTGCTGATTGTTACGGCAAAAATAGCAGCAGAAATTTCCTGCGAGACCGAATAATGAATTTCAATGCTAATAGCATCACCGCTATCTATTTCCGTATTAGGCGACACTTTGACATCGGTAATTTCTACTTCCATAGAACCGAAGCGATTCTGATTACCTCGCTGTGACGAGCCGCTACTTGTAGCTTCAGCAGCACGCAGGGGAGTGCGATTTGATGTGGACGATCGCATTTCTGACAAATACTGACCGACTACCACTTCTGGTTCGCCATAAGCCACGATTTCACCTGATTTCAGCCACAAAGCCCGATCGCACATTTTCTGAATTTGCGACGCGGTGTGAGAAATCAAAACAATCGCACATCCTTGATTCTTAAACTCAGTTATCTTATTCAAACATTTAGTTTGAAAAGCCACATCACCAACCGACAAATGTTCATCAACTAACAGCACTTCGGGATCGGTATGCACCGCCACCGAAAAAGCCAGCCGCATTTTCATCCCCGTACTGTAAGTCCGCGTCGGGCTGTCAATAAACTGTTTTAACTCTGCAAATTCCACAATATCGTCAAACCTGCGCGCCACTTCCCGGCGAGTCAAACCGGCCACCACCGCACCCACAAACACGTTTTCTCTGCCCGTTAGATCCGAGTGAAAACTCGCACCCAAATCCAACAAGCCGCCAATTCTGCCGTTAACTTTAATAGATCCTTCCTCAGCCCGGCAAATACCGCCGACAAGTTGCAGCAGCGTTGATTTCCCCGCGCCATTCTTGCCAAGAATTCCCAGCATTTCGCCAGGAGAAACAGTAAAATTTATATTCCGCAGCGCCCAAAAACTCGCCTCCGGCTTCAGCTTCCACCAACCGGACAAAGCGGCTTCCATAATCGTATAAGGTTTCGCGGTAGAGTAGCGGTTAAAACGCTTACCCAAACCTTTGACAATAATTGCTTCACGCATTTACACTTCCTCCACAAAATGAGCGCTTTGCCGTCTAAAAATTCCCAGTCCGATGGGTAAAAGAGCCGTCACAGCCAAGCTCAAAATTAACAGAGCCGACCAATCCGGCTGCATACCTTTAAGAAGTATGGCGCGGTAAGCTTCAATCAGGGGCACCATTGGATTTAAGTAATAAAAAATCTTAAATTTTTCCGGGACGCTGCTGATGTCGTAGAAAATCGGAGTCAGGTAAAACAGCATCTGCAAAACTACTCCCAAAGTGTGCTGAGTGTCGCGGAAAGTGACATTCAAAGCGGCAAGGGGATAAGCAAAACTAACTGTCAGGACAAACTGAATAATCATCAGCAGCGGCAACAACAAGAGCACTGCATTCAGAGGAACGCCATCAATTGCCAGAAAGATAAGTAACACCGGCAATGCTAAGAAAAAGTGAATGAGCCCCGTCGTCGTCGCGACTACCGGCAAAATTGCCGGGGGGAAATTTGGCTGCCTGATTAGTGGCTTATGATTGGTAATTAATGCCGTTGATTTAAATAATACCGTTTGAGACCAATTCCAGATTAACAAGCCGCTGAAAGCAAAGGAAGAAAATTTTGGAATATTAAGGGGTACGACAGAGCGAAACAAAAAGGAAAATACAGCCAACTGTAACAGCGGACTGATTAAAGTCCAAGCAATCCCCAAGGTCGATCGCTTGTAAAGTAATTTCATATCGCGATCGACCAACACCCGCAGTAAATCGAACCAATGAGCAATTTTGCGCCGATAAACCAGCGTTCCCGCATTTCTCACCGCACACCTCCGGCACATACCAGCGGTTCAACCCCAAGAACAGCAGCCAAACACTGGGCTTGCAAGTGCGCTTCCCTGTAAGCAAAAGAACTTTGCAGAACTCCCAGCAACTCGCTCACTACCAATTTGCCGATCAACCGGCCAGGAATCATCAAGCGACCCAATAGCAACCTGTTCAGCCACTGAGAGCAAACAAAATTCCAAATTTCCAGCCGCGGCACAGTGCGGTTGCGCGTGCAGATGACAACGCTCATTGACGGCAGGTGGCGATGGGAAACTGCTGCTGGTTCCTGGCCGAAGAACTCTACCAAAGTCGATCGCACGAACTCTTTGCCTAACTGATCCACAATTGTTTGTCGCACTCGATCGATCGCAATTGTTTGTTCCCAGGGACTGTTACTAACATAAGCCCAGCCCAGAGGTCGTCCCCGGTAGCGAACTAAAATGCGAAATCCTTCATATTTTCCTAGTTTCCGAATGGGATTAATCTGTTCGGCCAACTCAATTTCCATCACTTTTATTGCCATAAGTTGCTCCTAAAAATAGTCTAGCGGGAACTAGAGAGAAAAGTTCTGAGTTTTGAGTTGGGAGTTTTGAGTTGCAATTTCCCAATTTTCCAATTTCCCAACTTTTGAGGTTGGAGTTTTGAGTTTAAAGTCCCCGACATACTTATTAATTACTAATTCGTACATTTTCAAAGCAACTAAAGGCTTTTCTTCGATCGTTTCAGCCTTGCGGGGCATACCGTTAACCCCAATCGCCCGAGCCAAGGGTTCGGCAAAGTGAAGCGCCAGAATCGATCGCAAGTGAGCGCCCCGCAGCGGTTCCGCGCCCGCTTGCGGAAAAATGTGGCCTACTTTCTGTTGACCGTAATACAGGTAAACCCCAGCCGGTCGTTCCGCCTCCAGCAGGCTTTCTGCGGCTTCCCAACCTTGCTCCAAATCGATGTTAATTTCATGTCCGCCCAAATCGCCGCGGGCCGGGGTTCCTTGCATAAAACTAGAAATTGCCGATCTACTTTTCAACTCATCGATAACACCCCGCAAATACCAATAACCGCGCAATTTTGCCCGCAACCACCGCCAAGTTCCCCGCATCCGCAAGCTTTCGAGTAAATCAAGGGATTTCCTCAGTCCCAGGGCCAGCCAATCCACAGCAGCCGGGCAGAAAAACGTGACAGCTACCAGAATTTTATCTACCAGGGAGTAAGCAGTTTCGTAGGCTGCTATCGGCAGTATCGGTTTAATTTCCGGGTGTCGGTGGCCGATCAAAACATCCGATCGCCCTTCCTGACGAAATCTGCCGAAAGAGCGATCGAGATTGTTGGTTTCGTGTTCGTAATGATAGCCCACTGCTTCAGCAGCCACAACAACAGGTACATCAGCTTTCAGCAAACGCACCCCAAACTCGTAATCTTCCCCGCCGCAGTTCCCGAAAGCCGAATCAAAGCCATCGAGACGAGCAAACAGTTCTGCATCCAAAGAAAGGTTGCCGCTGAGCAAATCTTTATAAGTAAATCGGTGACCGGGCTGGCTCATCTGATAAAACTTGTCTTCCCACCACGATCGCACTTCCACGTCAAAAAGTCTAGTTCCTCCGTGCAACTTAGGCGGATATGGGCCCATGACAGCCGCTCCCGGACGCTCTCGGTGAGCGCGCGCGTGGCTTTCAACCAAAGGCGGCAGCGCTTCGATATCGTCGTCGAGAAACAGCAGCAATTGCCCCGTAGCCGAAGCCGCTCCCGTATTGCGGGCGATGGCAGCACTCCGGCAATTTACCTCGATCGCGTGCAGTTTAAACGGAGCTTTGTAGTCTTGTAGCATTGCCAAAGTATTGTCAATGCAGCTATCTGCCACTACAATAACTTCGATCAGCTCGATCGGATAAGTTTGCGAGTGCAAAGCATCCAAAGCCCGCCGCAGCGAAGAACTTCGATTGTGAGTGGGAATAATTACGCTAACAGTCAAATTTTCCATATTTACATTACCAAAATTAACTTCATCTACATTTCATCTGCTTTCATCTGCGGTTAAAAATAATCTAAAACTCCCTATTCATTGCTCCCCTTAATTTCTTGCAACCACTTCCGAGAAGCAAAATAAGCCATCGGCCCACTGACACAGCCCCGCAGTTGAGCCAACAGCAAATCGCTCGGAATCGACTCGGGTTGCTTTCGCAAAGAAGCAAATAATTCAGGAATTTGCTTGGAATGCAACCATCCCCAAGCTAACCGCAGCACACTGAATTCTCTGTTGATTACAAACATCCGCGTCCAGAAAGCATAGACTCCGATGCCGTAGCCTTGGAGCGTTTTTTGCAATTCTTCCCAGGTGCGCCGATGGCGGTGCCAGCTCAAGGCTCTCGGCTCGTAGACGATGCAGTAGCCCGCGCGCAAAATGCGGGCAAAGAGTTCACAGTCTTCCCCTCCGACAGTGGGCGTTCCCGCCCCTAAAGCCTCGTCAAACAAGCCGATACAGTCGATCGAACTTTTGCGCAAAGCCATACTCGCCGAAACCCCCACAGGAGCGACAACCAGCGGGTTGCAGTGCGCCCCGTCAAAAATTCGGCGCTCGAAGCCCCGCCCGTGGGGGCTATAGCGCTCGAACCATTCTTGCGCTTCGGTTTCTAGTTCCAAGGGCATCAGCAGCCCCGTGACGCACATCACTCGCGGATCGCTAAAATTCCACAAGAGCGATCGCAGCCAGTTGGGATCGGGGGCCGCGTCGTCATCTGTAAAGGCTACGAATTCGTGTTTAGCTTCGCGTAAAGCTCGGTTGCGGG
Source organism: Microcoleus sp. K4-B3 (assembly GCF_036704615.1). Taxonomy (NCBI): domain Bacteria; kingdom Bacillati; phylum Cyanobacteriota; class Cyanophyceae; order Oscillatoriales; family Microcoleaceae; genus Microcoleus; species Microcoleus sp. K4-B3. The sequence goes on along the minus strand of NZ_JAUBSF010000043.1, from coordinate 25,173 downwards.
CAGCGCTGGAACCCGGTACGTCTTCGCGAACATAGCGGACTTTTGGGTAATTTTTGACCAGTTCCTCGGTAGCGTCCGTGGCGGGACAATTGTCAATTACTAAGTATTCCTGACCGTCGTCTGGGAGCTGCATAAACGCTTCAAGAGTGCGCCGCAAATCTTCCGGGCGATCGCGCGTGCAAACCGCTACTGTGGCGATCGGCATTGCCTGCAGGGGCCCGCGTTCGTCCCATGCGAGGGAATCGTAGAGCCAATTTTTCCAAAGATTCTCCCCCGCAGCATTCATCAGTGTTTCCCGCAATTGAGATCCCTCAATGCTACCTCTGACTACCGAAAGTAGAGCTTGGCCGATCGGTTTTCCGTGCAGTCGAATTAAAACCAAGGCTTTGCTGTAACGCTCCTCAACCGTAATTTCGGGCGGGAGTTTGGAGATTTCCAGGTCAAGAATAGCTGTTGCCATGAGTTATGCCATCTTAGATTTTAGATCGTAGATTGTAGATTGTAGATTCTAAATTTTAGATTGTGAAAAACTCATAAATAATCCGTATTTTCTCGGATGTTTTTTTGCCAAAATTGTTTTAGAGGATAGCAATTTATTAATGCTATACTTGTTGCTCCCGGCTTGCGAATCAAACATAAAGCCTCATTTTTGTTATTGCTGTTATTCATATTTTAACTTTCGATGACCTGCTGATGTCAAGTTTTTTTCGTACATTATATTTGCCGTCAAAAACTAGCGCTCGTTGAGGCTTGTGTCAATTGCAGGTGCTATTGGCAGCCGTTGCGCTAGCAAGCCTCGCCATTAATGCCACATCTAAAAACCCGATTTTTTAAGAAAACCGGGTTTGTGGGATCGCTCCTCATTTCAGCTTTAATTGCGATCGGGTACTATGCTCGACAACATACCAAACAATTAAAAACTCTCGCAATTCCAACTTTCGCGAGTAGTATTTCTCTAGCAATCCCAAGTCTGTTGCGATAATATAGAGGCAGCAAATAAAATACTAATTTTTGGGAATAAATCCCCATGCCAAGTAGAACGGCACCAAAAACAATAATATTTTCTAGGGTCTTGTAGATACTGTCTTGACCTGTCAAGCGGTAGCGATCGCATAATTGGGATCGAAAGGCTTTGGGGATTTTAAAATCCCCAAAGCCAATGCACCAACTTCCGATATCATTGCACCAATCACCTGCATTTTGACCTTTCCACAACCCAATAATCGCACAGCGATTTGCTTTGAGTAACGGGTTGCAGGGCATCGCCACCACAGCCAGCAAATACAAAGCTTTTCGCAGTCGGATATTGCCGGCGTATGACAAACGAGTTTTGCCTTTAATAGAAGTCCCAGAATTGCATTCGCAGGGAGTGAAGCCTGCATAAGCTGCTAATTTACAGCCATTCTCATAATCAAAAACCTCACCAATTTACGGTAATCATAGGGATGCCGTTTGTTCACCAATTCCGGGGATTGATGTCAAGATTTCACCCTTTTTTAAAAAATGGGGGTGTTGGTCAAAATGGTCACTAATCAGTTATTCGATCAGTTGTTATTGCTATTTTAGATACTCCAAATGCGCTCGCGTAAGGGCAGCAACAGTTGATCTAACTGTTTCCAGGCGGTTCTGTTATTGAGTTGACATTTCGATCGCAGATTCGAGCCGTCGCAAAGCCAGCTTGTAATTCCTTAACTTTAGGTGCAGTAGGTGTCGAGAATGAGGGTTTAACAGATGCACAAAAACGAGCAATCAGTGTCGCATCTACGGAGTCGGCTTTGGTTCGCAAAAGTTCGCTTTTAGCAAACCCTTTAATCCTGGCAGGATTGACGATACTAACCTGATAACGAGCCAAATGGAGGAATTCGGCTAAGGCTTCCCCGTAAATGCTAGTAGCTTCCATGCAATCAGGGAGTTTGAGTACACGAAGTTGTTTAAGCCAGCTATCTCAACTCTCAAACCCTTGAGTATTGTTCGTAAACTTTTTGGGCTTAGTCGCACGAGTTTCACTCAGTAATGAGACATGAAAGTCTTTTTTACTGATGTTTATGCCTAAAACTGTTGGTGTCATTTTGGACTCCCGATTTACTCCGATTTATGAAATAACCTGACAGGCAATTGAATACTAACCTTGTGAATGCAGGCTTTCTCGATCAGAGCGAGAGCCTCAGATAATGTCCAGTTTGATGTGCGTGTCATTAGTAATGGGAGCCGATCTACACAACAGACTTGCGAAAGTCGATCGGGGCGGGCAAAATTTACCGATTTTTGATGTCCTTGAAGAGCACTTTCTCCTGAAACTTGCATCTTGGTACGAAACTTTTCTTTTTTCTTTAGATTTACTTTGAAAAAGGCGCGATCGCCTGATTGACGGTTCGATCGCCTGCTTGTCGGTGCGATCGCCTAATTGACGGTTCGATCGCCTGCTTGTCGGTGCGATCGCCTGCTTGACTCTTTTAAGATACAAGGGGCGGGTGTAGCTAAGAATCACTCCTATACAAGCCACTTTATGAGTGCAAAACCACCCTCCCCACATTATGTTTATTTGTACCCACTTACTTAGCCTACCTCAATGAGTTGATCTAGTCCAATCCAGGCCCACGTGAGTTGAAGCGAGCTTCTTCAGTTCAAATGTTTCTCTAAAGCTATAAACACCGAGATATTCAGGAGGCTCTAGAAGTCTGTTGCGGGTTCATTGGCGAATAGACTAAATTCTATAAACTACAGGTATATCTAGGTTAAAACTGGTAGATCGACGAGGTTCAGTCGGTTATCTATAATCTGCGCAAAGCGCAGCAGTCGTTTGCTGGCTGCCGTCAAAAAACTGGAATATCACACAACTGCAAGGATAAATAGTGGAGAACTACGATGTGGTGTTTGACTCCAAACAAAGCTATTCCCCACAGTTTAACCAGGCACGAATTAGCTGAAAAAAACTCAAAAACGCAACCCTAAATAAGACACAGCAATGATAAAAAAAAACAGGATATTACAGGCTGGTTGGAGACTCACCGAGCCGAGATTACTTCTGGCAAGTTAGTGGTATTTTTACAGGATGAATATCATCTATTGTCGGAATTGATGTGGCTATTTTGGGGGTAAAACAAAAGAACTTATCGTTTTGTGCCCTAGTCAATGAGCGGAGTAAACAAACCTATTATGGGCCAGTCAGTCGATTTGAGATTTGAGGTTTGAGACTTCGGCGAGACGTTCGACGCTCAGTCTAGCCACGCTACTAAGACGTTCGGCGAGCACTCAGCCGAGTTGCGCTGAGTCGAACGATTTGAGATTTACTCCCGATGAATCTCGGAGCTAGAACAAGAGTCTACAACTTTGGGTGGCTGGCGACTACTGTCGGAAACTTGTATCCGTTTTTGGGCGGGGTCAAAAATCCATTTAAACTCTCTCCTGGATAGCGACAAGGTTTGCTTAGAAGAATGTATCAAACTTTTACAAAGAAACCGATCGAACTCATAAAGCCTCTCTCTGCCCTGACAAAAGCAGTGAGCTAGCACCATTCTTGTTCTCCAAGTTTTTCAGATTGGACTATACACCGCCCTCAAAACCCAAAAAATGAAGATTTGTAAAGTTTTATCAAGATGTTTGGGCATCTGAATTAAAATCTTCTCATAAAAAAGACGAGCTTTTAGCAGGCGCAAATTGTGGAAAAAGGTTTAAAACTCAGAATATGAGATCGAGTTCGCTGGTCTTACATGGTGCAATAAAATGTAACTTTTGATGCCAGAACCAGTAGCATGAACTTTGTCGAAGGCCGAATGCCCGTCAGGCCAATGCCTTCGGAAAATCGCTTTCCTGGCGCTGCATCAAATCTTAAGTGCAATTACTTTCCTTGCACGGGAGCCGGAGCCTTCGAGCAAACATTTAACTCCAAGGCTTACGCACCACAACTTTACAGAAACCGGGTTTTTTTACCCGGAGCGAGGGCGGCAACAAAGTGTTTTCGTCCATCAAACCCGGTTTCTGTGTCCGGGAGTGAACTCGATCGAATGAATGCAGTCGCAACCGATGTTTAAATGTGGCGATACTGCAAGTTGCGTGCAAAGCAGGGAGCTAACCGCAGTGATGGATCTCGATTGTTTACCTTACGGCGCAGGCCACGCACAGGAAGGGGTCTGTCTGCTAGTCCGAATGGGGCCGCACCGCATTTTACTCGACTGCGGTATAGAGGATATTGCACCCCTGTCAGCGACACTAAATCGATCGCTGCCAGCCGATTTTGTGGTGTGCACCCACGCCCACTCTGACCACGCCAGAGGTTTGCTAGCACTCCATCAATCTTTCCCCCACTTGCCAATTTACGCCAGCGAAGTGACAACGCGGCTGCTACCGCTCAACTGGCCATCCCGGTCTCAGCAGCCAGAGTCTCGGTTCTGTCAGGCACTGCCCTGGCAGTCGCCGATCGAACTGCGCCCGGGACTTAGCGTGCAGTTGTTCCCGTCGGGCCATTTGCCCGGAGCGGCGACTGTGATCCTGACTTATGCCGCCCCCCACCGCACCTACACCCTGGTTTACACCGGCGACTTTTTCCTGTCCAATTCTCGTTTGGTGGAAGGTTTGCCGCTGGGAGAACTCAGGGGCATGAAACCCGATGTTTTAATTTTGGAAGGCAGTTACGGCACGGCGCGCCACCCTCACCGCCGACAACTAGAAAATCAGTTAGCCGATCGCATCCACCGCGCCATCGCCGACGGGTACTCGGTACTGCTGCCCGCGCCGGCACTCGGTTTGGGCCAAGAACTGCTGATGCTGCTCCGCAGTCACCACTACTTTACTGGCCGCGACTTGGATATTTGGGTGGACGGCACTGTCGCCGACGGGTGCGACGCTTATCTGGAACTGTTGCCCCAATTTCCCACCGCCGTTCAAAATTTTGCTCTGCACCAACCTTTGTTTTGGGACGAAAGGGTGAAACCCCGCGTCCGCCGACTGTCTGCCGAACAGCGCCTCGGATTGGGTTCCACCCCGTGTATTGTGATTACTGACCAAATTGCTGATTTGGCTTTGTATGTTGCCGATCGCACAAATCCTTGGATTTTGCTCGCACCTCAAAAACCCGGATATCCCGTCAGCAACTGGCCCGAATCTGGAGTCATAAGCGTCGAAACTTATCTGCTAGCCGAACACTGCGACGGCCCTGGGACTACCCAGCTCATCCACAATTTGCGTCCCCAGCACGTAATTTTGCTCCACGGTTCCCCTGCATATTTGGCTGACTTGGCTAACTTGGACGAGCTGCGAAACCGCTACCAGTTGCACACTCCGGCGGTCGGAACACTTGTAGAACTGCCGATCGGGGAAATGTTTTTGCAGCCCGCTATCCCGGAAACTAACTATGAGGGAGAACTCAGCGAATTGGGGACAGAGGTAGCAATTAGCTTGCCGAGTCCGATTACAGCCGACCCTCGGTGGGCCAATTTTGCCGATACCGGTCTGGTAGAAGCGCGGTGGCAAGGCGAAGAACTGGTACTGCGGGGCATCTCCCAGCGGGAACTGCTTTTTCAAGGCAGCGCCGTTCAGGCAAACCTCGAATGCTGCGGCAATTGCCAGCACTACCGCGGCCAGCGCTGTTGGAACCAATTATCTGCTTTGTTTGGCTTTAAAGTTACCCCCGACGGTTTCTGTCCGGTGTTTAAAGCGATACCGGAGTCCGAACTTTTCCTAGATGGGGAAACAGACGGCGAATAAGCTGTCGGGCACCTCGAAACCAGCCAGCAGGCAAAGAAAACAAAAAAACAGTCCTGGACGTACCCAGACAAAAAACCCCGTTTAACCAGGGGTAAGGTATCGCGCATTGAATAATTTTTCAACTACTGTGTACTTAAGCTCTTGTGGGGTGGGCAGGAGAGCCCGCCATAAAGCTTAAATTTAAAGGCAAAATACCTTATTTTTTGGTCGCAACCCAGAATATTTTTGGTCTAAACCGGGTTTTTTGCGTAATTCCTCCAGGAAAAAGGGAGAAAAGTCGTTTTCTTTTCTCTCAAGTTTTCCTTGTGCCTCAAGCGCGAGCTCAAAACTATTCCAAATTCGAGTCCGGGTAGTGATTGCGAATTTGTTCGGCTTCGGGACAATCGTCAGAAACTAGGGGCTCGCAGTTAGTTCTGGACACCGAAGCCAACTTCTGGGACACAGCTCCAATACTTTCGAGACGCACCATTTCTTCCCAGGAGCTGATTTCGTCTTCTTCGTCGGTTTCGTAGCGCAGCGTGACTAGATCCCCTTCAATATCTAGGATACGAGCGCGCTCTATCCAACGTTGCTGATCTCGAAGAAAAATAGAAACCTCACGACCATCACAACAGAGTTGATAGATTTTGCGCTGTAGCATTTGTCAGTTCTCCTGCGCAGTTTAACTTGCTTAAAATATGACCTGTTTACCGTAACGTACTTTGGGTTTTACATCGGAAGGCACAGCCGTATGGACTGGCCATTTTCACGTTTTCCGAAACTTTTGTACCGATGGGAGTTACCAAACTTGATTTTACCACCAAATCTATCTAGTACGCCATTTATCCAATTACAGGTTGTGCAGCCAGTGGCATCCCTCGCGGGAGGCATTTGCCAGCACAGATCGGAGCATCAGAACTTGACTCCCGCGATCGCGATTAACAGCGACAATAAAAACAGACTCTGCCTCAGAAATCTCCCTCTCTTGTGCCTCAATTCCCCCAGAAACCTCTTGTTTCGACGTTTGTTCGATCGCCCGCTAACGCCTCTTGGCTCAATCTCAAATCTCCAATGTCAAAGCGAAAGCTCCAAAGCGACACTCAAACAGCGACAATAAAAACAGACTCTGCCTCAGAAATCTCCCTCTCTTGTGCCTCAATTCCCCCAGAAACCTCTTGTTTCGACGTTTGTTCGATCGCCCGCTAACGCCTCTTGGCTCAATCTCAAATCTCCAATGTCAAAGCGAAAGCTCCAAAGCGACACTCAAACAGCGACAATAAAAACAGACTCTGCCTCAGAAATCTCCCTCTCTTGTGCCTCAATTCGCTCAGAAACCTGTTGCTTGGAGGTTTTTTCTAGCCCCCAGCACCCCCTCTGAACTCAATCTAAAATCTAAAATCTAAAATTTAAAATCGATTGACCCGAGTGTGATAAAAATCACTGACAGCAGGCAGCCCCTGAATGTAGAAAATGGTGGCGGCCAACAACAAGCTTCAAAACGGGCAGCGGAACCTGTGGCGGTTAAGCTAAAAGAATTGCGGTTCCGTTCAAAACAAATAGGAGTCATCGCTCGTGGGTATTAAGGAGGCTAATTGATGGTGTACGCAGAAAATTGGTCGCAGCCGTCTATCTTGGATCTAGCGCGATCGGGCAACTTTCAAGCCCTCAATTACTGGATTGACAGCTTGCTGCGACCCGAAGGGATTTATGCCCGCGTCGAACAGGCTCAGGCCGGCTGCGTCCAAATCCTCGTAGAATTTCAGCGCGAATTTGCGCCAGATACTAGATTACTGGGGAGCACTCTCCGGGAAGGCTTAGTCAAATTTATTTGCCACCAACTCTGGAGACTCAACTCGCCAGCAGTACAAGGAGTGCGAATTCACGCGCGCTTGGCTGGGGAACCAGACATTCTCTGGAAACAGTCAGTGCGAATTGTCACTCCGGCAAACCGCCAGCGGCGGCGTTACCGTTCCCTACAGGCCGTCGATTGGGTTAAATTTAAAACGTATCGTTCTCTGCTGCTAGTGGGCTCGGCACTTGCCTCATTTATTTTAGGGTGTTGGGTGAGCTACCACGAGGCTCTTACCCTGCGGTTAGTATCCCCAGTATCCGGGTATCAGCAAGCTGGCGTAATGTCGGGGCCGCCTCCAAAACGTGCGGATACGGTGCAAGCGGCCTTAGAAGTGGTACCAGTAGTACAGCAAAAGCAAGTTGCTAATCCTTACGACCCAACCGTAACGCTGATGTTCGGAGGAAATGTGAATCTATCGGATGCACTCGGAGCATCTGCGGGCAAGGATTACCATTGGGCTTTCGCCAATATGGACGAGTACCGGCAAGCAGATGTGGCAATGGTTAACCTAGAAAACTCTCTGACTCGCTCTACATTGGGATCGGGCAAAAAACAATTAAATTTTAAAGCCGATCCAGAATCGGTGAAAGTATTAACAGCAGGAGGAGTGGATATTGTCAATCTGGCAAATAGCCACGCTATGGATTACGAGGAACCGGGGCTGGTGGAGACTATAAATACTTTAGATAATAGTCGGCTTCAACACCTGGGAGCCGGCAGAGATATTAAAGAAGCAAGGCGTCCAGATATTATTGAGGTTAAGGGTCAGCGGCTCGCCTACCTCAGTTATTACGATGCCGACCTTCACGCCGCGGACCAAGGCAAAGCGGGTACTAACCCCCGCCGCAACAATCGCGTGGCAGAGGATATTCGAGCTCTCAGGGGTCAGGTAGACTGGATTATTGTTAATTACCACTGGGGAGTCGAATTGGCAGATTATCCGGGGGACTGGCAGATTGATTTGGCTCGGTTCACGATCGACCAAGGAGCTGATTTGGTAGTGGGACACCACCCCCAAGTCCTGCAAGGTGCAGAAATTTACAAGGGCCGCCCGATTGTTTACTCGCTCGGTAATTTTATATTCGGCGGGAATGCTCGCAGGGATTATGATACCGCAGTCCTGAAAGTATCGCTCAAAGACAGGAGTATGAAGGTAGAGTTTCTGCCTGTGGAGGTAAAAAAGTTTCAGCCGAAGGTGGTGGAGGGAGCCGCAGCAGATCGCATCCTCAAACACGTTGAGCAAATTTCTAGTATTTTCGATCGACCGATGCGATCTTCTGTAGTTCTTGATGCCCTAGTCCAGCCAGGAGCAGCACCAAAAACTCCAAATTCTCCGTTGCCCGGAGCAGCAAAGAGCGGTACTTACCAGCCCGGGCAGGGTTCCGGGGGAACCTCCGGTGAAAGCACTCTGCAAGGCCCCGGACAACCCAAACCAACTTTGATTTTGCCGGCTTTGCCGGCTGCGCCCAAACAGCCGGACAACTCTTCATTGTTCCCGAACGGGACGGGGCCTGCAATTGAGTCCAACCCGCCTGCGAATCAAAATTTGCCGCCGCGCATCTACCCGACTCAACCTCAAAATCCCAGCCGGGAAGCAGAGCCGTTTACGAAAGAGCCATTCATCAAAGAACCGTTTATTGCGCCTCCATCTCCCAGTCAAGGAGCAGTGCCGAGTCCCCAAAGCTATCTTCCCCCCACTCGGGCTGTATCTTTTGAAGTCGCACTCAAAGAGCAGCCGACCTCCGCGATCGTTCCAGGTACAAGCAGTAACCGATCCAAGCAGCGGATCGCCCTGCCTTCTATAGCTGGAAGCATTGGTTAGCCGCTGGGGGTCGGAGCGAGGATGCAGGGGGAGGATAGGAGCGGTAATGGGTGAACATCAACATACCAGCGACCAATTATTAACGACTGATTTACTGACAACCAATGATCAATGACCTACTACCGATGACAAATGTGTTTGCGATCGCGCTCAAGCAAAAGCAGTACAAAACCTATATCCTTTGCGACGAAACCGCTAACTCTACTCTAGAAGTTGTGCCGGAACGGGGCGGTATAGCCACTAGCTGGCTGGTTGAAGGCAAAGAAATCTTATACTTGGACGCGGAACGGTTCGCCAATCCCGATCTGACTGTACGCGGCGGGATTCCCATACTGTTTCCCATCTGCAGCAATCTCCCCGACAATACTTACACCCACAAGGGAGTGCAGCATAAGCTCAAACAGCACGGCTTTGCCCGAGACTTGCCTTGGAGAATAGGCGAACAAGTTACGGAGGGTTGCGCCGCTCTTACCCTGATTCTCGACAGCAGCGACAAGACGCTGGCTGTTTATCCCTTTGATTTCCAACTCGCCTTCACTTATCAGATTAAAGGCAATTCTTTGGAAATTTTTCAGCGATACACCAATCTGTCTGCCGAACCCATGCCGTTTTCTAGTGGTTTCCACCCCTACTTTTTGGCGACGGACAAATCTAAGCTCCGGTTTGAGATTCCGGGGATGCAGTACAGAGATCGTAACACCCACCAAAAAGGTTACTTCACCGGGGTTTTTGACGAGACGCTGGATGAAATTGATGTTTCCTTTGACGAACTCACTGGTCTTGCTGCTACTGTCACTGACGCTGCCCAGGGCTTACGGCTCACCCTCAGTTACAACTCCAGCTATGGGAAGTTGGTTTTCTGGATGGTGAAGGGCAATGATTTTTACTGTTTGGAACCTTGGACTGCTCCTCGAAATGCCCTCAACACTGGCGAACACTTGATTTATTTGCAGCCGGGAGCGACTTGCGAGATGCTGGTTCGCATGACTGCAAATTTTATTTAAAAAACACTTGCTATTTCAAATGAGGGGTGCTACTATTAGAAATTGTGTGCGGTAACAATGTTTTCGCGGGTCGCTAGCTCAGCGGTAGAGCATTCGGCTTTTAACCGATTGGTCTCGGGTTCAAATCCCGGGCGACCCATAAAAAATTTGTGAGTTAAGAATTTTGAGTTTTGAGCAGAATGCTCGGAACTCAAAATTTTGTTTTTTGAACTTTTAAGTAAATATGGAAAGATAGTGCGCGATCGGTGGCAAATTGTCTTAATATTATCGTAAGAATTGAGACTGTCCAAAATCCACTGCCCAGAAATCACAAATAATTAGGAGGAATATCTATGGCGCTTGTACCTATGCGATTGCTGCTCGACCACGCGGCTGAAAATGGTTACGGCCTACCGGCTTACAACGTCAACAACATGGAGCAAATCCAAGCGATCATGCGCGCTGCTGACGAAACCAACAGCCCTGTGATTCTGCAAGCTTCTCGCGGCGCTCGCTCCTACGCTGGCGAAAATTTTCTGCGCCACTTGATTTTGGCAGCAGTTGAAACCTATCCTCACATCCCCATTTCCATGCACCAAGACCACGGCAATGCCCCCGGCACTTGCTATTCTGCCATGCGCCAAGGTTTCACCAGCGTGATGATGGACGGTTCTCTGGAAGCGGATGCTAAGACTCCCGCCAGCTACGAGTACAACGTTGAAGTTACTCGCGAAGTGGTGAAAGTGGCTCATTCGATCGGCGTTAGCGTTGAAGGCGAACTGGGTTGCTTGGGTTCTCTGGAAACAGGAATGGGCGAAGCAGAAGACGGCCACGGCTTTGAAGGTGCGCTTTCTCACGATCAGTTGCTGACAGATCCTGAACAAGCTGTGGATTTCGTCGAGCAAACCGGCGTTGATGCTCTAGCAGTCGCGATCGGCACTTCTCACGGCGCTTACAAGTTCACTCGCAAGCCGACTGGCGAAATTTTGGCAATCAGCCGCATTGAAGAAATTCACCGCCGCTTGCCGAATACTCACTTGGTAATGCACGGTTCTTCTTCTGTGCCCCAAGAATTGCTGGAAATTATCAACAGCAACGGCGGCAAAATCCGCGAAACCTACGGCGTACCTGTGGAAGAAATCCAAAAGGGCATCAAGTGCGGCGTTCGCAAGATCAATATCGATACTGACAACCGTTTGGCAATTACCGCTGCGGTGCGCGAAGCTTTGTTTGCCAAGCCTGATGAGTTTGACCCCCGTCACTTCTTGAAGCCGTCGATCAAGTATATGCAGAAGGTTTGTAGCGATCGCTACAACTCTTTCGGCTGTGCCGGTAACGGTACAAAGATTAAGCAAATGTCTTTGGACGATTTTGCAGCTAAGTATGCTAAGGGCGAATTGAGCTCTTCTGCTAAGAAGACTGTAGCTGTTTAAGAATTTTAGGTTTTAGATTTTAGATTTGTCTGAGGTCTAAAGTTAGGATTGCCGGGTAGCTTTGAAGTTGCCCGGTTTTTGTTTGTGCGATTTTATGTATTTAATCACTCGGCGATTGAAATTGCTATACAAATTAAGTCTGCATCCGCAGACTAAGAGATATCAATTACACCGCAGAGGCGATCGCATATTGCCTCAGTACAGGTGAAATCGTGTAAAAATTTGCTTGTTGTTCAATCAAGCAGCGCCGCGATAGAGATTGCAGCGCATTGGGCAAATCTGAAGCCGGAATTATTTCATTTTCTAGCAATTTTGCCCGGTTGATTGGCTGGCTTTCTTTCGCTAACAAGGAGATTACTTGTTTTTCCTGTTCCGATAGGCGATCGAACTGCTGCTGTAAAACATCTTTCAAATCTTCCGGCAACAATATGGTATCATTTGGTAATAACTCTGTCACGCCTCCTCCCAAGTCTTGAATCAGAGTCGCCACACTTTTTAACCATAGGGGGTTGCCTTGGTAACGATGAATGAGTGCTTCACTGTTGTCGCTTTCTTCTAACCCATAATCTCTGAGTATTTCCCGTGCGGCGGCGATGTCTAAACCTTTGACTTGTAAGGTGCGAATAGAAGTATTTTGGCTTTTAACTTGAGCCACTTCTCTCGGTTGTTCCCAACCCATTAACATCAAGCAGCTTTGATGGGATAATTTTTCTATTTGTTTGAATAAAGTGCGATATTCTTCGGATTCTGGTTTATATTTTCCAGCCAATTCGCCGCTACAGAAAAAGTTGTGAACATCATCTAAGACGATTAAACAGCGATGGTTTTGTAAATACTTAATCAGCGGTAAGCGTTTTTGGTTGGTTGGGGATGAATCTGGTTTTTCTGACTGGGAAAAAAGCTGTATTAGGTTAGATTGAAATTTTTCTATGGTGGAGAATTCGTCTAGAGTGTACCAAACTGCGTACTCAAACTCGTTTTTAATTTGTTGTACGAGTTGGACTGCTAGGGTGGTTTTGCCGATACCGCTGATGCCGGTGAGGGTGATGAGCCGACAGCGTTGTTGTAAAATCCAGGTGGTGAGGGTGTGGAGTTCAGGAGTGCGATCGAAGAAATCACCCAACTCCGGCATTTCGCTTAAATCTTGATGTATAGTTTTAGTTTGTTTTGAGTTAGATGTTTCTTGATTTGGTGGCTGTGAGTTTGGTAGTTCTGGTGGGTGTCTAGCTTGTCCGCAAATGTTGAAAATACTGCTCACTACAACATCTTGTGCAAAGTTTACAACATTAGAGTTTTGCAACCTCTCCATTGTGGAGCGAAAATTGGATTTACTGACTTTTTGCCCAAACTCCTCTGAAAGTATCTGCCATAATTCCGATCCGATTTCCCTGATGCGACTTTCAGAACAGTTAAAATCTTTGGCTATTTCTTTGTATGTCTCGCGTTGTAGAGTTCCCCGCAGTACCGCTGCTTGTAAATCGTCAAGGTGCTGACCTGTTTTCTCGAAAACTATGCGATCGGCGACATTTAACATTTCTTTAAGATTCATCTGGCAGGGAGATGCGAGAGTTTTGTGTATTGTAGCTCACAACTGCCAACATTTTCGTACATTTTCGTACAAAAGTAGATGAAATGGAGCGAAAACGTGAGAAAGTTGTCGGCAAAATAGAACATTTTTTGACTAGACAAAGTTTTAATTTAGAAGGATCATGAGGAGAACTACAAAGCATAAATAAAGGTGTTTACCATGACAAGCTATGATAGCGTAGCTAAGGCAGAACTCTTGTACAGCCAAGGAAATGCAAATGCAAGAATGGGAAGGTTTCAGGATGCTTTATACCTCTTCGATCAAGCTATAGCAGTCGATGGTAATAAGCCAATGTATTACAACAATCGTGCTGGCACTCTCAAGAGGTTAGGAAGATTGCAGGATGCAATCAAGCAATATGAAGAAATTATCCAGAAGTTTCCTGACTATGGAAAAGCTTTCCTTTCTATAGGCAGCACTAGCATTGAGACTGGTGACTATCAAGGAGCTATTTCTAGCTATCGTCGTTTTCTTTCTGCATACGAGAAGGGACAGTTCACCTTTAATCCGATAGTGGGAGGAATCAGTCAGAGTGTGTACGGTGATGACTTACTAGAAACTGCACTGCTTACATCAATCAATTACCTTTCTGAAGAACAACAAAGGCTTGCAATTCAAGCTTTTCAGGAAGCACATAACTGAATCGAGTTGACTGAAAGCTGTCTATCTCAAAAGCACTGAAAGTGGTAATTATGTCTCAACCAATTATTAAAGTTTCTTACACCCTGTGGTTACTTACAAATATGGGAAATGAAGTAGGAGGCAAACTTCTAGTCGATTCCTATACTTTTGAGCCCAATTTATCTCAAGGAGATGTCGTTCATATCCAGGAATGGAAGGTAGGAGTTGAAACAGATTATAAATTACAAAACCAACCTTTCTCTTTTGAAGCAAGAGTTATGGAAATAGAAAAGGTTGTTGTGCGGCATCACAGCTTCGTTGTTAATATTATTTTGGAGTCACCTGATAGAGAAACCATATCTCAACTAATAGAAGCCCTGAGAGATAACAATCCAGAGCAATTTCCCAAAGAAGTCTAGCACCGCCCCACCAAGCATATTCTATTAACTCTCGTGTTACCCAACCTCTTTTTCCACTTACAATTTTATCCATTTCCACCATTTCAAAAGCCGATGATTGCACAGAGGGCGTGAAGCATAGCTATCCTTACGGGAATCGCCCCAGCAAAAAAAGGGCGATCGCCTACAGAAATATAGAATATTGCCTAACTGAGTGTTTGTAGCACCGAATTACCTGTAAGGTTGGCATCAACTGTAGCTAATTTTAACCCATAGTAAATGGCTGTGGCGGCAATAAATCGGTCTCCGGGGTCTTGATGGGGTAGTGAAATCTCGCGACTTAAAATGGCAATGGCGTGATTCATTTGGGCTTCACGAGTTTCCAGAGTTTTTAAAGCTAAGTTAACCCATGTAACCGGATCTGGCTGTAAAGATATCCTTCCTTTTTCTGCAAGAATGAGCGTCTCCCAAATGCTAATTGGACTCAGCCAAAGTTCAGTATTAGGATCGGCGATCGCGGTTTGAAGTTGAAGCGATAGGCGTTGATCGCCGAGTAAATACCAAAGCCAAATGTGGGTATCAAGTAAAAGTTTCATTCTAAAACTTCCCATAGTTCGGCGACAGGAGCAATTAAATCTCCTAATATTTCACCGCTTCCTTTCATTGTGCCAAACACGGGGCGTGGGGTTTGGGTAGTGGCAGGATAGATAATCACTAATGGTTTCCCTTCATGGATGATGGTGAGGGGGGTTTTGGTACGTTCGACCTCTATAAGTAGAGTCTGGAGGGTTTGAGGTAATTCAGTCGTGGTAATTTGTGCCATTTGTTCACCTTTCACAATCTTATTCTATTTCTACTATGATAATGTGAGGATTAGACGGAAAGCGATGCTTGAGTGAAAAAAGAGCGATCGCCCCTGGCACCAAATACCAAACAATGCGATGATTGTACAGAGTGCGATCGCACATAATCATCATCCCTAATTTGCGATCGACCTCCGGCATCAATTCTCAACAAAGCATCCGGCTCAAATTCGTTATCTGCGTCCAAGCGCACAGTAGCATTGTCGCCCAATTCCACCCCAGCCAACCTCTAATTTGATTGTGTGGTTCGCCGTGACTTCTGAATCTTACCGATAATGCCACATAAAATATTTTTTTATCTATTCAGTTAGCGATAAACATTTAAGTAAACATAGAGCATCGCGGGGGCGAGTTTTGCAGCACTAAACTCGCTCCTAATATCAAATTATAACTAAATTCGCCCCTTAAACCTTCTACTTCTTCCTTCGCGTCCTTCGCGTCTTCGCGGTTCATTGCTAACACAAATACCCAATCCAAGCCGGCAAAACCTCCGGCGAACCGTACCACTTCCCCGGAGAACGAGGCGAATGCCAAACCCCCTCCAACACCAGATTTTCTGCCCCGTCCAAAACAGCAGCTTCCACCGGCGTAATTCCATCTCCCCAAGTTTCGCCCTTCCCCACAGTCAACTCGTAACTTTTATAAGCCAGCCAAGTCCCTAAACCCCGCTTGCCAAAAACAGCCTTCCCAGCAGCGCACACGTAGCGCACCTGCGGGTGAAAAGCCCCCGGATAATGAATTTTAACAAAATCTAGATTTTTGCGCGTCCAGCGCTCTTGAGAGACGTGCGGCGTACCTAAAGTGATTAAAGTATTCACATAAGGGTGAGCTTCCCACAAACCCGCGTCCTCAAGCACGTCGCCGTGAATCGTGTAAGGCTTTTCGCCCAAATAGATGCGAGAAATCCAGCCGCCGGCGGAATGACCGACGAGATTGATCTGGGGAACGCCGTATTGCTGTAACATTTGTTTGACCGTGCGATCGAGCTGTCGCAAAATTGGCACCATCGATCGCCCGCCAAAAGTCGGCAACCAATCTCCCTTGCCCAGAGGTACTGTTACTGTTGGGAAACCTCGATCGACCAGAGATTTTTCTAATTCGCGATAGTCGGAAGCAGCAGCAAAATATCCTGGTAAAATCACGGTTGGTAATGGCATTGTCAATTTTAGATTTTAGATTTTAGATTTTGCGGCCGGAGTGCTACGATCTGTTTTTCAAGTTCAAAGACGCTTGCCGAAGCATCCTTTGGATTGCTAACATCTGCCGCCCGTTAAACCTTTTGCTTAGGGAATATCTACTTCTATGGCTCGCGAGCCGATTCAAACATGGTATTTTACCCTAGTTGTCGTTCACTTAGAAGACCGTTTTCTACTGGTACAAGAGCGCAAGTACGAGCAGCAGTGGTATCTCCCAGCAGGGCGAGTGGAAAAAGGGGAGACTTTGCTCGAAGCTGCTATGCGCAATACCATCGAGGAAGCGGGCATTTCCGTCATCGTTGAGGGAATTCTCAGGGTAGAGCACACAGTGATGCCTAGGGGCAATGTGCGCCTCCGAGTCATTTTTGTGGCTCGTCCAGAAGATAAGACGCCGCCCAAGAGCAAGCCGGATGAGCATACTTTGTGCGCTGGCTGGTATTCTCTCAAGGAATTAGACCAGTTGTCTCTACGGGGAGAGGAAGTTCGGGAAATGTTTCAATATATGGCAAGCGGCGCTCCCATTTATCCCATCGACTTGCTCACCATTGAGGGAGCTCCTTTTAAAAATTACCGCTATCGCTGGTGAATCCATCGATTTTGGATTTTGGATTTTGGATTTTGGATTGAATAATTACTTCCACGGATGAATCCGGTTGTGTAACCGAATTGGAAACAGGGGTCGATCGAACGGATCGATCGTGTTTAATGAATTAGTGGCGCTCCAGATCCCGGAAAAAGACGGTATAGCAGCGGCGCAGTTTGTTTTTTGCTCGCCCCAGTCCGGCCCGTCTGACGCCCCGCTCACCATTCTCAACAATAGCTGAGAAACCGAGTATAGGGTTCGGCAAAAGGCATTCGGGAAGAAAAACAATGCTTTCAGCAATTAAGAACGTCCTAACCCTATTGGCAGTTGCTACAACAGCGAAGAAAAATCTCGGTTCTCAGGTTGAACCTGTCAAGAAACCCGCTTTCTACGCTTGAGTGCTTGATGTGAGGGTCGCGAAATCTCAATAAAAGTCGATCGGGCAATTTCGATACCGACCGTGCTAAAATTATACCTTTGAATTCCCAACCTCTCCTCATTAAAACGAATTCACACTCAATCACAACCACAACAATATAAATTACCAATCCGCCAATCACTCAATCCCCCAATCCCCCAATCCCCCAATCTAAAATCTAAAATCTAACCATCTCCCAATCCCCCAATCTAAAATCTAACCATCTCCCAATCCCCCAATCTAAAATCTAAAATCTAAAATCTAAAATTTAAATGACTGACTCTTCCTCCCTAGCAAACACCCTTTCTGAACCGCTGCGCCAGCCTTATTGGTGGGCAGCCCTAGCTTCTGTCAGCCTTCACGGAGTGCTCGGAGTAAGCGCCCCGACGCTCTCAAGCCTCATGTATGGTGGAAATTCCTCAAAAAATATCCCCGGTTCTGTCGGTTTGGTAGAACTAACTCCCACAGAGGCCGGCCGCCTGCCACAAAGCATACCACCGCGCTCGTCCAACCAGCCGTTTTCGATCGCACCAGTTCCCTTGCCAGCCTCGCCCAAGTTAGCGGCGCCCTTGCCCCCCGCACCTCCAGCTATCAACTTGCCCGCCCTACCGCCGGGAATGCCCCCTCCTGGATTCTTTTCCCCTCTCCCTTATTCCCCTCTCCCGTCCTCTGCCGCCCCAACAGCCCCGCCGCCTCCGAAAACTCCATCCCCAACATTCAGAGCCCCCTCCCAGCCAACACCCACTTTCGTCCCGCCAGTACCTCCCAGCGGTTTGATTTTCCCGCCCTTGCCCGGTAATTTCGATCGCAATATCCCGCCGCCGCCATCCCTGACAGAAGTGCCCCAGCTTCCCGGCGGCGCCTCGGAAGATGAAGCAGAGACGCTCAAAAAGATCATAGCCAGTAGAGGCGGACTCCCACTATTTCCAGACGGAGCTCCAGTCTTTACCCCGGAATTCCCAATTGCTGGCAGGAATGTCGGACCCGATGGAGTACCAAAGTTGACTCAAAAAGATCCGAATAAAAGGAATCTCATCGCAGAAACTCCCGAAGAAAGAATCAAGAGACAACAATTTGAAGATGGACAGCGACAGCTAGAACAGTCCGGACAACCGGGTTCAAACTTACCCACCGACAGAGAGACACAGCTTGCGGCTGCAAATACCTATGTTGCTTTGTTTGAGAGATTCAAAAAGGCTTATCCTGACTTGGAAATGACGGGGCCGACTCCTGTGAATGTTCCTTATCCCGTAGCAGCTTGCTCGCAAAAACTCGAAGGAGTAGCAGTTTTCGGAGCAGTTGTCAGCCCTCAAGGCTTGCTCAAGGCCGAGCCTCAAGCGATCGTCCCGACGGGTTACAGCATTCTCGACAATGCTGCTAAAACTGCGATTATTAACCCTTCTCTAACATTTTCTGCAGCCAGCACGCACAAGCTTTACCAAGTAGCTATCCCATTTAAATACGACGAAAAAGTTTGCAGCGGCATTCCTGTCACCCCATCCACAGCCCCAACCAGGCCCAACCCAGCAGGCCAGCAGCGGCCAACAGTAACCCCGACAGGGCCCCGACCCACAGACCAGCAGCCCTCCCCAGCGCCTGCTGAAGTGAAACCGCAGTTTGAGAAGCCGCCGGCCCCGTCAAACAAACCGAAGCCAGGGGCCCAACCCTCGCCGCCGGTACAAAAGCCCGCCGCCCAACCGTCGCCCTCACCTCAACCGAAACCAGCCGCCGAACAGTCACCTTCTCCTCAACCGCAGCCCGCCGAAGAGTCCCCGCCGGAAGCTGCGCCATCTCCCGCCGCCGAAGTGTCGCCGTCGCCGGAAGCTGCGCCATCTCCTGCCCCCGAAGTGTCCCCGCAGCCGTCGCCGGAAGCTGCGCCATCTCCCGCCGCCGAAGTGTCGCCGTCGCCGTCGCCGGAAGCTGCCCCATCTCCCGCCGCCGAAGTATCGCCGTCGCCGTCGCCGGAAGCTACGCCCTCTCCCGCCGCTACCGAAAATTAATGGCTAATGGGTAATTGGGAATTGGTAATTGGTAATATCCAATCTGCTTGCTTCACTATTATGAGTTAGTAGTTAGTAGGGTGCGTCAGCAAGTAGAAATTTGTTACTTCTCAAACAAATTTCTACTTGCTGACGCACCCTACTTTCTTAACTGATAATGAAATTGTTTTTCGTCTGCCAGACCCGGACTTTTGACGACGGTCGTTTTGACTGCAAACGTAATTACCTATTACCTTAACCTCTCAATTGTATTGAACTTTATACATTTGAAATAAGTCGCCACTTTGCTTTTTTACTACCTTAGCGCCAGCAGCTTTCATCATTTTTTCCCAATCTTCTATTGTCTCTAAAAATACTTCTCCGGCTCGATAAGTCTCCAAAATTGCCCAATCTTCTGCTAGAGGAGAATTGGGATTGAGGACATCAAAAACAAAATGGCCGCCCGGTTTTAGTACCCGCTTTACTTCTCCCATAACAATACTCCAATAGTCTATGGGATAGTAACAGCTAAAGCCTGTAGCGAGACATAAATCGAACTGAGCCTCTTCGTAATTCAACTGGTGAGCGGGAGCCCATTCTACGCCTTTGAACAGCTTAGAATTGAGCTGAGGGCCGCGAGCGTTTAAAGCGTCTCGCGCTGCGCTGCTGATTTCTTGACCGTAAAAATATGCTTCCCAATCCCGCCAAGGGTAGATGAGAAAGCTGACTCCGCAGCCAATGTCTAAACAGCGCTGATTTTTTTGAGGTTTGGCAATTTTCCAGAAGGGAGAAACTGTTTTTGCTTGGAGAGTTCCTGCGACTGATTCCAAGAAAATCGGCATTGCTTCGACTTCTTCGGGTAAAGCGAAAGCTTCTCCTCGGTATTCGCGATCGAACCGAGAGGCCACTTGCGACAGTAAAACTTGCCAGCTATCTGATTTTCCTTTAGCAAACCAAGTCTGCTCCTGGCCCGCGACTGGGCGATCGGACTTTTTAGACATTCTTGAATTACCTTTTAGAGGCTTTGAGAGCTTTTGTAAAGTTTTGGCGGTAAGGCTTATTAAAAATTAACGCGGGCCAGAGCAGGGACAGCTTCAGGCGATTTGCAAAACTTCTGTCGAAGTTAGTGCGATCGAAACCATTCCAAAATTTCCAAATACCGCCGCCGTAAGCGACTAGCAATGCCAAGCTAATTAACGTACTCATTTAAAAAACCCCTAAGCAATGGATAGGATTTTGGGTCAGCTAGTCAAAGCGCTACTCTTAATCTATCATTTATCAGACGCCAAGCCGCACCGATACCTGTAGCAATTCCACCTTCAGAAAGAGACTTCAAAATCCCCGCCGGTCACAAACTTAAAAATAACACCCCCAAAATAGCTTTCACCGAGCAAGCAAGAAGGGACTTCTGCCAAAAGTCGATGATTCTGAGGACGCATACCATTTTAGATTGAAGAATTGAAGAATTAAAGAATTGGGAATGACTTATGAGATAAGGGTTTGGAGCTGACCTACAGTTGCATTCTTTTTTTAAACTGGTATTACCCAACATCCCCTACAAATCCGAACTCGACCGGGGGATTGGTGCGACGCCGCAAGTTCTAATTGGGTTGAAATCGGTTGCTGTTGGGGGACGGCCTGGTCGAACGGGATTTCCCAGACGTGTAACTACTCGAAGATATTTAACTAAGAACTGATAGCCGGCGGCCCACGAATTACAGCAGGCAAACTTTTTCTAGCGGACAATGACGGTAGAGAGCTTTCTAAGCAAGGAGGATTTTATGCGTGCAGTGCTGATGGCTGGGGGGTCGGGAACGAGGCTCAGACCCCTGACGTGCGATTTGCCCAAACCGATGGTGCCGATTCTCAATCGCCCGATCGCAGAACACATTATCAATTTGCTAAAAAGGCATCAGATTACGGAAATTATTGCGACGCTGCACTACCTTCCCGATGTCATGCGCGAATATTTTACTGACGGGGCAGAGTTTGGCGTTCAAATGACTTACGCTGTGGAGGAAGACCAACCGCTGGGTACGGCTGGTTGCGTCAAAAATATTGCTGAATTGCTCGATCGAACTTTTCTGGTCATCAGCGGCGACAGCATCACAGACTTCGACTTGACGGAAGCGATCGAATTTCACCGCAGCAAGCAATCCAAAGCCACGTTAATTTTAACTCGCGTTCGCAATCCGATGGAATTCGGGGTCGTGATTACCGAGGAAAATTACCGCATCAGCCGCTTTCTGGAAAAGCCTTCTAGCAGTGAAATTTTCTCCGATACCGTCAATACCGGCACCTACATTTTAGAACCGGAAGTATTGGACTACCTGCCTGCAAATAAAGAGTGCGACTTCTCGAAAGACTTGTTTCCCTTGCTGCTGGAAAAAAACGAGCCGATGTACGGTTACATCGCCGAGGGTTACTGGTGCGATGTCGGCCAGCTTGATGTTTACCGGGAAGCTCAGTACGACGCGCTGCGGGGAAAGGTCAAACTGGATTTGACCTACTACAACCAAGTTCGATCGGGACTTTGGGTAGGTCAGAATACTTTTATTGACGATAGCGCGATCGTCGAAGTACCGGCCATGATCGGCAACAATTGTCGGATTGGAGCCCGAGTTAAAATCGATGCCGGTACGGTGATCGGAGATAACGTGACAGTCGGGGCCGATGCCAACCTCAAACGTCCCATCGTCTGGAACGGAGCAATTGTCGGCGAAGACGCTCACCTTAGGGCCTGCGTGATTTGCCGGAGTACCCGCGTAGACAGGCGCGCTCATGTATTGGAAGGTGCGATCGTCGGTTCCATGTCAATCGTGGGAGAAGAAGCGCAAGTGGGGCCAAGCGTGCGCGTCTGGCCGAGCAAAAATATTGAATCCGGCGCTCTGTTAAATCAAAATTTAATTTGGGGAGAACAAGCTAAGCGGAATTTGTTCGGTCAGCGCGGCGTTCAAGGACTGGCAAATGTGGATGTTACCCCGGAATTTGCGGTGAAATTGGGCGCGGCTTACGGCTCGACTTTGAAACCTGGGACTTCGGTATCGGTTTCTCGCGACCAGCGGAGCATTTCGGGGATGGTTTCAAGGTCTTTGATTGCGGGTTTGATGTCGGTAGGAATTAATGTGATCAATTTGGAATCGACGGCAATTCCGATCGCGCGCACGGTTTCGTCTACGCTGTCGATTGCTGGCGGCATTCACGTTCGCATTTCGCCCGATCGCTCCGACCACATTCTAATTGAATTCTTCGATATCAAAGGCATCAATATTACTAAAGGGGCTGAGAAAAAAATCGAGGGCGCTTATTTTAAGGAAGATTTGCGGCGGGCTCTAATTCCGGAAATTGGAGAGATGTCGTACTTTAACCAAGCTCTCGACGTTTACAACCGCATTTTTGAGCGGCAGATGAATGTTGAGGCAATACGCTACAGCAATACTAAGGTGGTAATCGATTACGTTTACGCAGTTTCCGGAGCAATTCTGCCGCAAATGCTCGCTAAGTTTGGCTGCGATGCGGTGGTGCTCAATGCCAGTCTCAAGCAGACTTCTCTAAGCAACGGCGAACGGGAATATTTGCTCGACCAACTCGGCCGGGTGGTGAAAGCACTCAGCGCTAATTTTGGAGTGCAGGTGTCGGCTAACGGCGAACAGCTCATTTTGGTAGATGAGTCTGGGATAGCGATTCGCGGGGAAATGCTGACGGCGTTGATGGTAAATTTGATGCTGACTTCTGAGCCCAAAGGTACAGTAGTAGTGCCGGTGAATGCCTCTTCTGCTGTGGAGGCGATCGCCCGCCGCTATCAAAGCAAGGTAATCCGCACGAAGGCGAACCCAACTGCTTTGATGGAAGCCGCTAACAGGAACCCGAATGTGGTTTTGGGTGGCAGCGGTCTTATGGGTTTTATTTTCCCGCAATTGCATCCCGGATTTGACGGAATGTTCTGCATTGCTAAAGTGATAGAAATGATGACGATTCAGGAGCGATCGCTCGGACAGATCAAGGCCGAACTTCCCCGCGTCACCCACCGCAGTTACAGCGTCCGCTGTCCTTGGACTATCAAAGGTTCGCTGATGCGACATTTAGTAGAAACTCATTCGCCCGATCGTTTAGAATTAATAGATGGAGTGAAGATTTTTAACTACAGCGACGACAATTGGGTATTAGTTTTGCCCGATGCGAGCGAACCGACCGTTCATATCTTCGCCAACAGCGAGGATCGAGATTGGGTATCTGAAACTTTGAAGGAGTACCGCACCCTCGTTCACGATTTTGTCAGTCAAGCTGAGGCGGCGGTTCGCCAAGATAAATTTGGTAACGGGTAATTGATTATTTGTTGTTAGTTATTTGTTGTTAGTTATTGGTTATTGGTTATTATTGAGTCATTTTAACCAATAACTAACAATAAATAACAACTAACAACTAACAACTAACCCGATGCCCAATGCCCAATTCCCAATGCCCAATTCCCAATTCCCATTTAAGTTATGAATAGCTGCATTTTGATGGCGGAAATAATTCAACAACCGCAACTCCGTTATACTCCTGACAATCAACTTCAAATCGCTGAGATGCTGGTGCAGTTTCCAGGCCCAAAACCTGAAGATCCGCCCGAACATTTGAAGGTGATAGGATGGGGAAATTTTGCTCAAGAAATTCACGAGAAATATCACGAGGGCGATCGCGTGATTATTGAGGGACGGCTGAGCATGAATACGATCGAAAGAGACGGTATTAAAGAAAAGCGCGCTGAACTGACAGCTCAAAGGATTTACAGTGTCGGCGCCGATGCAATGAGTGCTGCTCCCCCAAGTAGAACCGCCCCCGAACCGGCTCAAATTCGCGACAGCGCGCCTGCTAATGTGCCGAGCAACGTGGTTCCTATGAGTTCGCGCGGCCGCAGTCCTAACAGCGCTCCAGGCGGCGCTAACCGCACGTCTAGTTCGGATTGGAACTCGCATCAGCCGTCAAATTCTGAGTCCGATCGCCCGTCAGGTTCCTCTAACGAGCCGGAAAATCCAGATTACGATCCGATTCCGTTTTAAAAATTAGGGTGCATCACTTTACAACTCGACTGTTGGATCGAAAGTGACGCACCTTAATTTAAGGGCGATTCCCTACGGGATAGCTTCGCACGCGCGTACTTCAGGAAAAAAAGGGCGATCCTCTTCGAGGGCTGCGCTAACGAATTTGGCTGAACTACGAGCTAAATTGCAAATTTTACAGCTCGATCGTCACAATTTTTTTCTTGCTTTTTTCGTCGCGCAGCACGACTGTATTGTAGGGTGATGTATCCGTCCCCAGCGGAATTGGCAGCTTAAAGCTGCTGCTCTTATGCTTAAGTTCGCCTAGATCGATGCTTTTCGTTATATTGCCATCTGTTGCCAGATAAGCGGTAAGTTCGCCTTTATAATCTTCAATCAAAAAGTCTCTGAAGAAAAGGACTTCCCCACTACCCTCGACATCGATAGCAAGGATGACCGTACCGCTAAACGTTGCGCCTTTTTGTTCTTCATCAACCGTCGCCATTTTAATTTCCGAGGGGTCTTGACCGGACATATCTGACATAAATTTTTTCTCTTGAGCGGAGCGCAATAATTAACAAGAATCATACCTGACGCTAGGGGCGATCGCAAAACTCTTAGGACGTATTTCTGCATCGGTCTTGCTTCTCTCTAACTGGAGTTTAGACTAAAAAAGAGAGAACGGTGGCAAAAGAAGAACTAGAGCCACCGCGCCAGGAGAGAATGAGGGT
>NZ_JAUBSF010000181.1:0-3988 GCF_036704615.1 Microcoleus sp. K4-B3 | reverse complement strand
TCTAGCTAACAACAGCTCACCCTCAATAGTCAAGTCTGTCAAGACTTGAGGTCATTATTTTATATATTTTTTTATTTCAATTCGGTTTTTAATTATATTTTTAGCATACTAGGTGATGAAGAACCAAATTTAGCTGCTACCTAATGACTGGTAGATAAGTCTCATCCCCCCCACAACAACAACCACCAGTGAAAGTTACCCAAAACTTTATGTAACCCCACTGGTGGCGGCTATTTTTCTGACGGCTGAACGGAAACCCTGCATTAGCCCGTTAAACTATCGCAGCCATCAGAAAAATCCCGCTAGAGATGGAAAGAAGTCAAATCAGTCTCAGCCTTCGTTTTTTAGCAGATTTCAATTCTGTTTTCAAGCTTTCAATCTCAGCGCGTAACAGATTATTTTGGTAAGTCAAATATCCAGCACAATAATACACGTGGCTTACTTCCAGAGCTTTCTGACTATCAAAGTCTTCAGAATCTTCGTCTTCAAAAGAATAAAATTTCCGAGGAAAGGAAGTTTGACCGTCCAAATACCGAGCAATTTCCAAGAGCTGGTCTGCCGAAGAAACTGGCACTCTAATGGTCTTAAAATGACGTGTACGCCATGTGGAAGGACGCCCAGACCCTAATCGCTTTCCACCACGTCCAGTTCTATTAACTGATTTAATCATACAATCAAATAAAATATTGATTAATTATATCGTTTCAAAAATGGCTGTATCCCAAACAGATAGAGCCTTCTAATATTTTAATTTATTATTATTTTTCTTAGTTATACCGGGTATTACTAGATCCGGTGGCCTGCGGCGCCCTAAACTTTACCGTCGCGGCCGGGAGGGCGGGCCATAACCCGGCTCCCCCCCCGGCCCACGTTCTCATCATATCAAACCCTAATTCCTGTATAGGCGATTTTCATGTCTACAAGTTTTGTCTACAATTTGTAGACACTATAGACAGTTATCAGTTATTGTAGACAAATACTGCATACAGATGTCTACAATGAGTCAAAGTCAAGTCGTATCGTTCAGGGCTTCCGGCCACTTCCTAAACTGGATAGAAGCTCAGAGGCTGGAGGGTGAGTCAGTAAGTCAAGCTGCACAACGCATTCTCAAGGAAGTCTCAGGCACGTCTACAGCAGCGTCTACAGAGAGTGACACAAGCCTCGTGTCTACAGTGGCCGCCGAAAGTGTTGACATACTTATATCCGATCGTATTGCCCCACTAATTAAACGGATAGCTGTCATTGAAGAACGTCTGGAACAACTAAGGGTTAACTAACTAGACAACCACTAGACAACGTGCTAGCATACAACCAGACAACCACTAGACAAAGTGCTGGCACATAACTAGACAATCACTAGACAAATACTAGACATGACAGACAGATGCCAGCTTAACTTGAGATTGGACGGTCGCCGAGACTTGCTCGAAACCATTAAAGATGTTGCAGCAGCAGAGGGTTTGAGCGTCAATGCTTGGGTAGTGCGAACTTTAGAGCAAGCGGCCAACCAGGCAGTATCAGCGCCGACAACCCAACCTCAAACACAAGTGTCCGAAATTTCGGACATTGAACCAGTGCTAGACACGCTACTAGACAATAAGCTAGACACACTGCTAGCGGCTAAATTAGCAGGGATTGAAGAACGCTTGGGAAAATTGAAAGCCTGAGCGATGGCAACGATGAATCGCTCAGGCTTGAATTGAAAGCGGCCAACAAGCAACTTACAGAGTGGGATGCAGAACTGAATCAGTTGCACGAGCGCAACGGCGATTTGGGACTGAAGGTGCAGATGCTGGAGCAAGAGCTCAAGGAAGCACGGCGCGATCGGGAGGAAAATAAAAACTCGGCTCCGACTGTCGCAGAATTTCCAGAGCCAGCCGACCTGCTCAACCAGTTGAAAGCGCGGCGCAAAAAGTCCGGCGCAAACTTGGCAGATATGGAGGTGGTTTTGGAGATACTTGGAACAGATGGGAGCGAAATTTGAGCGGAAAATAGGACTATCGGTAATACAATTAACCTGAAACCCTTACTCCGCAAAAGACATAGAAAGTGAGCACGGAGGGATTTGAACCCCCGACCCTCAGGACCGGAACCTGATGCTCTATCCACTGAGCTACGTGCCCTTGACTTTTCTGAGTATAACACGTGTTGCGGAAAATGGCGAGTGCCGATCGCAAATTTCTTGGCCTGCCTGCAAACCGCTTGACCCATGCGGGTTCAACTCGCCTGCGCGATCGGGTATCAGGCAGTTCTCGAACCCAGAGACTGCAAATTCTATCTAAAAGGTCACAATAATACGACAATGGGTAAAATAATAGACTTTAATCTAGCAAAGATTAGGTTCACCTTCGATCGGGGTCGAGCATCTACCACAGCTAAAATAGCCGGCATCAATTCCCTCTACCTAGTCGGCAGTAAATGGCGCTGCTGTTAAGACAGGCTGTGCAAGGGCGGTTCTAGACTAAGTTAACCACACCTCTCAATCTTATGGTTTCTAAAATTTTAGACAAATTACCGCTGCGAACTGTTCTCATAGTTCCCTTTGTACTGCAAATCGTGGGAGCCGTGGGACTCGTAGGATATCTGTCTTTTAGAAACGGACAAAAAGCAGTTAATAACCTTGCCAGTCAGTTAATGAGCGAGGTGAGTTTGCGTGTAGAGCAAAACCTGCAAGTTTACCTGACAACTCCCCATCAAATCAATCAAAGCAAGCTGGATGCTGTCAAGCTCGGGTTGTTAAAGATGGAAAACTTATCAGCTTGGGAGAAATATCTTTTGCGGCAAGTACAATTATATCCCTATATCAATTTTACCTCCGTTGGCAACGAGAACGGAGATTATAGATCCGGAGAACAACTGTCTAACGGCTCCCGAATGATTAATGTGATAGAGAAATCTACAGGGTTAAATTTTTATTCTTATAATACAGATAAAAACGGCGAGCGCACTAAAGTTGCGACCGTTGTCAAAAACTTTGATAACCGACAGCATCCTGCGTACAAAAGTGCAGTAAAATCAGGTCAACCAACTTGGAGTTCGGTTTTTGTTTCCTTACTAGAACCGACATTAATTATCAGCGCTCTCCAACCGGTATACAGCGAAAAATATCAGCTAGAAGGAGTATTATGTGCTGCCTTGCGTCTCGACCATCTTGGGAGATTTCTCAACAGTCTCAAAGTTGGCAAATCCGGTCAAACATTTATTATGGATCGCCAGGGTACTTTGTTAGCCACTTTCACCACCTAAAAACCATTTCGCACAAAAGGTAATAAAAAACAATTGTTTAAAGTGGAAGAAAGCAGCAACCCTTTTACTGAAGCGACAGCTAAATATTTGACTGCACAGTTTCACAAATTAAACCAAATTAAAAAGTCAGAGTTATTGGAATTTGAAGTAGATGGCAAGCGACAACTTTTAAAAGTCCTGCCGTTCCAAGACGGCAAAGGTTTAGACTGGCTGATTGTAGTAGTTGTTCCCGAAGCAGATTTCACCAAAGAAATCGATGCCAATACCCGCACAGCGCTTTTGCTTTGTTTGGCAGCTTTAGGAGTAGCTGTGGCGATCGGCATTCTGACTTCTCGGTGGGTTACAAATCCTATTTTGAGCTTAAATACAGCAGCCAAAAATATTGCTAAAGGTGAATGGGACAAAACAGTAGAAAGCGAACGCTCCGACGAATTGGGGGAATTAGCCAAGTCATTTAACAGCATGGCTCAACAACTGCAACAATCTTTTGAAACTTTAGAACACCGAGTGCATGAGCGGACGGCGGAATTGGCTGTAGCTAAAGACAAAGCGGAAATAGCAAATCAAGCTAAAAGCACCTTTCTGGCTAACATGAGCCACGAATTGCGATCGCCTCTCAATGCAATTCTCGGCTTTTCCCAACTGATGACTCGCAGCCAAACTCTATCGGGAGTATGTCACTTTTGTAGTGAGTAATTATACTCAGGCAGCTTGTCTCTGATTTCCAATTAACCCGTTCAAG
>NZ_JAUBSF010000042.1:0-50900 GCF_036704615.1 Microcoleus sp. K4-B3 | reverse complement strand
CGCCAATGACGGCTAAAATAGAGATTACTAAAATATCTTTTAATAAGTGTTTTTGGGTTCTTTGAACTCTGGGGTCGCGGAGCTCTGCTACATAATTCAATAAATTGGCTTGGATTTCGCTCAGAGGTGTTAATTGTCGTTTTTCGGCTGTTTTGGCTTGAGATTTTACAGCGAGTTTCAATATAGGTGCAAAACCCTTTGTCATTGTCTTTGACTCCGTTTCAACTTGATTGACTTTGTTAAGATTCAAACTTGATTATAGGTTTGAGTTCAGTGCATAGATATAGACCCTATTCGCGGCTTTTTGTCAAGTACAATTTATACTAAATTAGATGAGCTTACACTGTAGCTTACCCAGCGAGATGGGGTGATTTACAGCAAAGCTGCTTCCAACAATATCACCTGCCAGCAGTGAGAGCAAATCCCCTCGATATCGCTATGCTTTCTGTTCAAACTGCAAAGGTGTTGGGCTGGGATTTAGACTCTCAGCTCAAATCACGGAACAGGAAAACCCTTTTATGTAGGAATGGCCTTCAAAAGTTGCATCTCAATAGTGTACAATTCTCAAACAACAGATGTGACATTACAACGTGGCTAACAAGGTGCGGATTGTGGGATAAAAATTCTCTGCGCTCTTAATATTATTACAGAATGTTTAAACTTGTATCTTTTCCTTAAGCATTTTGTATTCTTTACCAAATCTTTATTTGTTTTCTCTAGGGTTTTGTTATTAGTGCTTCTACCCTGTTTACAGCACTTTGCAACAAGAGTTAAATACCCCTTAGTTAAAAAATAGATCTTTATGACACACTGCCCCTGCTGCTCGAATCAAATGCTCCGTCACGTTCACCAACATCAAATCTACTGGTTTTGTCGCCAATGTTGGCAAACAATGCCTATTTACAATCTGAACAGATGTAGCTCATCGCTCTTTCTGAATTTAGTGAGAGAGCTAGGGATTAAGGAACAACATTCTTGATAGGTAGAATTTAAAAGTTCTATTTATGGCTGATAAAGTTTGTTTAGAGATTGTCCGATCACGAACGGGTTTTAACGCTTAAAAGTTTACTCATTTGCATTATGTAATTACACAATTTTCGCCAAAAATTTGAATACAAATCTATTAATAAATCGCTTAATTTATGGCTATAACTAGACTCAACCTGATTATAACCTTATGCCAAACACGATTTAAAAGATGGCTACCTCTTCTGCTTGGGGTGCTGGCTTCTCTTGCTGTTTTACTTACGTGGCAACAGCTAACCATCAACAGACAAATTCACATTGAGCAGTTAATTCAGCAGGAAGCCAATGCGATTCAGTCACAACTGAACGAAGGATTATCAATTCGAGTGCTGACACTTCGGCAAATGGCCAATCGCTGGCAAGCCAATGGCGGTACGCCAAAGGCTCTTTGGGAAGCCGATGCTGATGCTTATGTAAAGGATTTCTACGGTTATCAAGCGATCGAATTAGTCGATCCATCATTTAAAGTGCGATCGGTTGTGCCACTGGCTGGAAATGAGGCAGCGCAAAACCTAGATTTTAATCGGGAACTGCGTCGCAAAATCACTTTGCAAGTGGCTCGTGATTTGCGTGAACCTACGTTAAGTAGCAATATTTCACTCGTTCAAGGGGGTCAAGGATTTCTAGCAAGTCTTCCTTTATTTGTAGGGGAGCGGTTTGATGGGTTTATTGTCGGATTTTTTCAGTTTCAAACTCTATTTGACAGTCTTGTAAAAGTGCCACCCGGGTACAAAGTGGCTATCTATGCTGGCACAAATTTGATCTACGGTCAAGAGCCTTCATATCACTATTCACAGCCAAAAACAGTTGTAGTGAAAGCCTATAGTGTAGACTGGCGAATAGATGTTTATCCAACTTTAGCCTTAGTAGAAAATGTCAAAATCTTGGGGTCTAGAGTTGTGTTAACTGGTGGCTTAGTTTTAGTTTGGCTGCTTATGTTAGTCGTGTATCTCGCACAAGTTAGTTATCGCGAAGTCCATCAATTCAAAAAAGCAAATCGCCAGTTGGAATGGGAAATTCACCAGCGACAACAGGCAGAAATTGCGATCGCCCGACTAGCTGCGATCGTTGAGTCTTCGGAAGATGCCATTATCAGCAAAGATTTAGAGGGTGTAATTACAAGTTGGAATGTAGGAGCAGAAACAATTTTTGGCTATACAGCCGGCGAAATAGTAGGGCAATCAGGGACAAAACTGATTCCCGCAGACTATCGAGATGAGGAAAACGAAATTCTCACCAAAATCCAGCGAGGAGAACGCATCGAACACTACGATACAAAGAGGCTAAGGAAAGATGGAACATTAATCGATGTCTCGATGAGTGTCTCCCCCATTAAAGACGAAACAGGGAATATAATTGGAGCCTCAAAGATTTCCCGGAATATTGCTGACCGCAAACAAGCAGAAGCAGCACTACGTCAAAGTGAAGAACGCTGGGAACTTTCTGTACGCGGGAGTAGTGACGGCATTTGGGATTGGAATGTTCAAACCAACGAGATATTCTTGTCTAGTCGCTCGAAGGAAATCCTGGGCTATGAAGACCACGAAATCCAAAACCTTGTAGACGAATGGGCTAATCTGATACATCCCGATGATTTGGGATGGGTGATGCAAGCCATTCAAGACCATTTTGCCAAGAAAACTCCTTTCTATATCACAGAACATCGCATTCGCTGCAAAGATGGTTCCTACAAATGGATGTTCGATCGCGGTCAGGCACTTTGGGATGATGCAGGTAATGTAATTCGGATGGCTGGCTCTCACACCGACATTACGGAGCGCAAGCAAGCTGAAGTTGCTTTACAGGTAAGCGAAACCAGATATCGGCAATTGATCGATAACTTAAATGCGGGTTTTGTGATTCATGCGACAGATACCAGCATTCAATTATGTAATGAAAAAGCCGGTGAATTACTAGGGCTTTCAATGGATCAAATGCTGGGAAAAACCGCGATCTCTCCGGCCTGGCATTTTGTGCGGGAAGATGGCAGCGTTATGCCCCTAGAGGAATATCCGGTAAATCAGGTTTTATCCACTGGAAGTTCCCTCAAGAATTATGTTTTAGGAATTAAAAAAGAAATTGATAGTTGTGTTTGGGTATTAGTTAATGCCTACCCGGAGTTAGATAAAAACGGTCAAATTACACAAGTTGTAGTTACGTTTATTGATATTAGCAAGCGCAAAAAAGTTGAGCTGGAAATCCAAAAAACTCGCAACTTCTTACAAGCACTGCTGGATCATCTACCGATTGCAATTTTTGTTAAGGACGCAGATCCTAAACGATTGGGCGTATTTCAGTTTTGGAATAAAACCAGCGAACGGTTATTTGGCATCTCAGCCGAACAAGCGATCGGCAAATGTGGCTATGATTTTTTCCCAATAGAACAGGCTATCTTTTTTGACCAAAAGGATAGAGAAGTTTTTGAAAAAGGTAAGATTGAGGATATTGCTGAAGAACTCATTGATAGTCGTAGTCTGGGCAAACGTTGGCTACATACTGTGAAGATTCCCATTTACGACCAGCAGCATCAGTCCCAGTACCTACTTTGTTTTTCAGAAGATATCACCGATCGCAAACACGCAGAAGCAGAGCTTAGAGAAATGAGTGAGGTGATGAAAAATGCGGTGTCCGGCATTTCCAAACTGGATGTACAAGGGCGTTACCTATATGTCAATAAAGCTTATGCTGACATGACAGGCTATCAGCCAGAAGAAATGATGGGGATGTTCTGGGAAAAGACCGTCGCTCCCGATGAGTTGGAAAAATTGGTTGCAGCTTATTGGCTGATGGTGCAAGAGGGCAGAGTTGAAGTTGAAACGAAAGGGGTTCGTAAAGATGGTTCGGTTTTTTACAAACAAGTGGTGATGATTTCAACTTACGACGAACAGCATCAATTTTTGGGGCATTACTGCTTCATGAAAGATATTAGCGATCGCAAAAAAGCCGAACTTGCACTAGAACAGGAACTCCTGCGGAGTAAAACCTTCTTTAACACTTCAATGGACGGTGTTGTTGTCATGGATTGGGTCGGAAAAGTTGTCCAAGCTAGCCCCAGTTTTGCTAAAATGCTGGGCTACACCCTAGAAGAAACCCTGAATCTGAGTGTGTTTGATTGGGATGCTGAATGGACGAGGGAAGAACTACAAGTTATGCTCCAGAGAGAGGAGGTTATTCCGCTGTTTGAGACGCGACATCGGCGTAAGGATGGTTCGGAGTATGACGTGGAAATTAGCTGGAACCGGGTGGAATTAGAAGGTGAGATGATGAACTTCTGTATCTGCCGGGATATTAGCGAACGCAAACAAGCTGAAATTGACTTACAAATCTCTCAAGCGCGATTTGCTGGGATTTTAGAGATTGCCAGCGATGCCATCATTTCTATCCATACCAATCAGCAAATTACTCTGTTTAACAAAGGAGCAGAACGAATTTTTGGTTACGCGGCTGAGGAAGTTTTAGGGAAACCCCTGGCGATGTTGATGGCCTCGCGCCTTGCCGATGCTCACCATCATCAGATCAGTGAGTATACCCACAATGCAGGCTATCCAAAGCCCATGTCAGAGCGAGGAGCCATTTTAGGACGGCGCAAAGATGGTACAGAGTTTCCGGCAGAGGCTTCAATTTCCAAGATCGAGATCAACGGTGAAATTATATTTACTACCTTTCTGCGAGATATCACGGCTCGACAACAGGCAGAGGAAGCTCTGCGCTATCAAAAAGAGATGTTTCAAACAATCGTCGATCATATTCCAGTAATGATTGCTTTATTTAACGCCGAAGGTCAAATGGAATTGCTCAACCCGGAATTTGAAAACATTTTAGGTTGGTCGCTAGAAGATTGGCAGCAAAGAAATATCTTAGCTGAGTGTTATCCTGACCCGGTTTATTGCCAAAAGGTCTTAGAACATATGCTATCAGCAACCGGCAAGTGGCAAGATATGAAAACACTGACCGCCACCGGACAGCAATTAGAGACATCTTGGGCAAACGTGCGGCTTTCTAGCGGGCATTTTTTGGGCATTGGGCAAGATATTAGCGATCGCAAACAAAAAGAACTCGCATTGCAGCACGCAATGGAAGCCGCAGAAGCAGCGAACTTGGCAAAAAGTACCTTTCTCGCCAATATGAGCCATGAATTACGCACTCCCCTCAACGTGATTCTAGGATTTGCCCAGGTGATGGCCCATGACCCCTCCCTAACTCCCAACCAAAAAGAAGACCTGCAAACAATTCGTCGCAGTGGCGATCACCTCTTGAGTTTGATTAACGATGTGTTGGATCTCTCGAAAATTGAATCGGGACACTGCACAGTTGAAGACAGCGGGTTTGACTTAATTGCGCTGCTGCATTCCCTCCGAAATATGTTGGCGGAACGAGCAAGTTCTAAAGGACTTGACCTTTGTTTCGAGATTGCGCCAGAAGTTCCTCAATTTATGCTTGCCGATGCTCAAAAACTGCGCCAGGTTTTGCTCAATCTGCTGAGTAATGCCATCAAATTTACCGATCGGGGAAGCATTACTTTGCACCTCAGCATTAAGGCTTGCGGTACAGGGGCATTAACCACAACTCGGCCGATTCTCCAGTTTGTAGTGGCTGACACAGGTTTAGGGATTGCATCGGTCGAACTCGATACCATCTTCGATGCGTTTGTGCAAGCCCAAGCAGGGAAGCGATCGACCGGCGGTACTGGGCTAGGTCTAACCATTAGCCGCAAATTGTTGGAACTCATGGGCGGAGAAATTTCTGTCAGCAGCACTCTGAGACAGGGGAGTACCTTCACCTTCACCCTTCCCGTCAGCCCAATCAGTGGAGTTAATGTTACACCCGAAGAGAATAATCGCCTCGTGATTGGGCTGGCTCCCGGTCAACGGCATCATCGCATTTTGGTGGTTGACGATCAAGAACAAAATCGCTTGCTAATGGTCAGATTACTGACACAATTAGGATTAGAGGTAAAAGAAGCTACCAACGGACAGCAAGCGGTGCAGATTTGGCAAGAATGGCAACCCGACCTAAGCTGGATGGACATTCGGATGCCGGTGTTAGATGGATACGAAGCTACCAAGCAAATTCGGGCAATGGAAGGCGAGCAGAACAGTATCATTATTGCACTTACGGCCCAGGCTTCCCAGAGCGATCGCGCCCTCGCCTTCGCTGCTGGCTGCAACGACTATATCAGCAAACCCTTCCGGGAACAGACCATATTTTTTAAGATGGCAGAATACCTAGGTTTAGAGTATGTATATGAGGAAGAGGAAACAGAAAAGGGGGAACGGGGAACAGATTGTTTTCCTTCTTACCTCTGTTCTGTTGCCCCTGGGGTTCCAGATTCCCTCGATCCAACGCTTCTGGCGACATTACCAAAAGAATGGGTGGTTGAGTTGGAAGATGCTGCTTTATGTGGGGATGATGTTGCGATCGTTGAACTGGTAGCTCAACTTTCCTCAGAACTCGCTCAATTCGGTACTCATCTGACGGAACTCGCCAACCAGTATCAATTTGAGAAAATCATTAATGTAATTCAAGGTAATTTCCCAAGTGGAATTCCTCCATTGGATTTATAAGCTGTTGTGCAGTTAAACGTTTGATTGGGACTAGGGAATTAGGAACAGCTAACAAGAATACAATCTAGTTATTGGTAATTCTTGAACAAAATCTCCTGAACTTTTATTGAAAATAATTGCTCTAAAATGACTCATAAAATTAGAAAGTTATCCCAAATCACTTCTTTCAATTTAACAAGTTTAGAGGAATGCAGTGAAGAATCCGTGTATGCTCCCGGTCATATTCAGCCCCACGGAATCGTTTTATTGATGCAACGAAACAGCCTCAATATTTTACAAGCTAGCGAAAATGTAGAACAGTTTTTTGGCATTTATGCCGAAGAATTGCTAGGTCAGCCATTGCCAGGCTTATTGGGTCACGATCAAGTACAAGAAATTGTCAGGTATCTAAATCAAGAACAACTCAACATTCATAAGAGTTTTGATCTAAAAATACCTCTAAAAGACGGCAAAAATCAAACAGTTAGAAGCACACTGCATCAGCTACCAGATGAGTTTATTCTGGAGATCGAACCCCAATTGACTATTGAAAATAATCATTCAATCAATTTTTATCAGCGTCTGCAAACAGTTATCCTCAACTTTCGCAGTGCGATCGGTATTTCTGATTTAGCTCAAACCATTGCTAGAGAAGTAAAAGCCATCACCGGGTTCGATCGCGTGATGGTCTATCGCTTTGAAGCCGATGACCATGGGGTGGTGATTGCTGAAGAGAAAGAAAGCTATCTCGAAAGCTACCTGGGATTGCATTACCCGGCGATCGATATTCCCGTACCCGCCCGCAAATTGTTTTACAGCAATTGGGTGCGCCAAATTCCCAATATCAATTACACCCCGGCCCGCCTAATTCCCACCAACCATCCCCTAACCAATACACCCCAGGATCTCAGTGCTTGTGTGTTAAGGGGAGTATCTCCCTACCACATTGAATATTTGCAGAATATGGGAGTTGCTGGGACACTGACGATTTCGTTAATTGACGATCGCCGCCTCTGGGGATTAATTTCCTGTCACCATTACAGCCCGCGATTGGTAGATTACGAAACTCGCAAAACCTGTGAATTTTTAGGACAATTTGCCTCGATCGAACTGGTGCATCAGCAAGATAGAGAATTGAACGTTTACCGATCGCAGGCGAAAACTATTCAGGATCAACTTCAGCAGGCATTCCGGCGAGATTCTAATTTTATCCAACAGGTATTGACAGAAAATGCTTCTCAATTGCTAGATTTAGTTCATGCTCAGGGATCTGCAATTCTGCTCGATGGTCGTCTGACATTGGTGGGTAAAACACCATCTGAAGCTGAGGTTGACGAACTCGTGCAGTGGTTGCTGCAACAGAACAAAGAACGAGTGTTTGCAACAGCTTCTTTGTCTCAGTTGTATCCCCAAGCGAAGCAATTCAAAGATCGAGCTAGCGGTGTTTTAGCAATCTCAATCTTGCTATGCTACGCCACACAAAAGTCATACCACATCCTTTGGTTCCGACCCGAACAAATTCAAACCATAAACTGGGCAGGTAATCCACAGGATGCTGTGTCGATCGACGAAATTGGAAAAATGCACCTGTGTCCCCGCAAGTCCTTTGAACTGTGGCAAGAGACAGTGCGGGAGATGTCTTATCCGTGGCAGATTGCAGAGTTAGAAGCTGCCGCCGAAATGAGACATATCCTCATGCTGGCGGTGTTAGAATTTTCGCAAGCTGCCCTAGAACACGCTGCAGAAAGGGCAGCAATAGCCAACCGTGCCAAAACCCAGTTCCTTGCCAACATGAGCCACGAGCTCAGAACGCCACTCAACGCCATTCTGGGATTTACCCAGCTTATGAACCGCAGCCCCTATATCCCAGACGAATTTCAAGAGCATTTAGGGATCATTACCCGTAGTGGAGAACACCTGCTGACATTGATCGACGATGTTTTGCAAATGTCTAGGATTGAAGCAGGGCAATTGGTACTGAGTACAAGCTGTTTTAATCTGCATCGACTGCTGGGTTCTATTAACGAGATGTTCACCCTCAAAGCGTCTGAGAAAGGGTTACATTTGAGCAGCGAGTGGGATGCTACTGTCCCGCGTTATGTCTGTGGCGATCAAGCAAAACTTCGCCAAATTTTGATTAATCTGCTTGGGAATGCGATCAAATTTACAACAACAGGAAGCATAGTCCTGCGCGGACGAGCTTTTTCATCAGATGATATGCCATCCGCTACAAATCGCGATCGCCCCACTAATCCACCCGATGTTAAACCAACTATTACCCTGTGTCTCGAAGTTGAGGATACCGGATCTGGCATTTCTCCCTCAGATTTAGAATCAATTTTTGACGCCTTCAGGCAAAGCAATCGCGATCGTCACGATCGAGGAACAGGTTTAGGACTGTCTATCAGTCGTGAGTTTGCGCGTCTGATGGGAGGCGATATCACCGTGCGAAGCACCCTGAATCGAGGCTCGACTTTTAGCTGCCAAGTCGTTTTGGAACTACCAGAGTCCGTTGATTTAGAGGAACCTGAAACGAGCGATCGGATGATCGGGCTCGCACCTGGGCAACCTATCTACCGAATTCTAGTAGTAGAAGACGTTCCAGAAAATCGGCAACTGCTGATGACACTGCTGGAGTCATTTGGGTTTGATGTGTGTGCGGTGGAAAATGGGGTAGAGGCGATCGATCGTTGGCAAACATGGCACCCTGACCTGATTTTGATGGACATTCAAATGCCTGTCATGGATGGTTATGAAGCGACGAGACAGATTCGATCGCAACAGTCATTAGTTATGAGTGATGGATCGTCAGCAGACAACTCACAGCAAATGTCACATGACAACAGACAAATGACACGCATCATTGCCCTAACTGCCTATGCTTTTGAAGACGATCGCACCGCCAGCCTGGAAGCCGGTTGCGATGACTACATTGCCAAGCCGTTTACTGAAGCCACACTTTTCGACAAAATAGCTCATCATTTGGGTGTCCGCTACTGCTACGCCGAAAAAGTTCCGCCAGAGTCATCAGCTTCGCCACCAAAGATATTTACTCCAGACTTGAAAACGATGCCAACCAAGTGGATTGCAGAAGTTCATGAAGCAGCACTCGATCTTAGTGATAATAAGCTTTATGAACTTATCGCTCAAATTCCCAAGGAGAAACAAGATTTCATCGAGGCGATGACATCTCTGGTCGATAACTTTCAGCTTGAAGCGATCGCAACTCTGACCCAGATTTAGGAACAAGACCATGACAACTCTCTTGAAACTTGCGGCCCAAACGAATATTCTCATCGTGGATGATACGCCCGACAATCTGCGCTTGTTAGCCAAAATTCTAGAGTCACAGGGCTATATTGTGCGTAAAGCCCTCAACGGCAGAATGGCACTCCAAGGTGTTCATCGCGACCCACCGACTCTGATTTTACTTGACATCAATATGCCGGAGATGAATGGGTACGAAGTCTGCCAAAAGTTAAAAGCATCGGAAGCGAGTGCTCAGATACCGATTATTTTTATCAGTGCGCTCGAACAACTGGAAAACAAGGTACGAGCCTTTGAACTGGGTGGGGTAGACTATATTACCAAACCCTTTCAAGAGCAGGAAGTGCTGATGCGAGTAAAAACTCAATTACTCATCCAACAGCAACGCCAACAACTGATCGAACAAAATCAACGTTTAGAACACGAAATTCAGGAACGTCTGAGGGCAGAAGCAGAAATAAGGCAGCTATCCGTGACCGATGAATTAACTGGATTATATAACCGACGGGGCTTCTTTTTACTAGCTGAGCAACAACTAAAAATTGCTCGACGCACGCAAACATCCTATTTTATTCTGTTCGCTGACTTAGATGGTTTGAAAAAGATTAACGACACTTTCGGACACGAAATGGGAGACAGAGTAATCGTTGATGCAGCTCAAATATTGAAGCAAACCTTTCGTGATGCGGATATTGTGGCTCGACTGGGAGGAGATGAATTTGCTTTATTTATTTCTACTTTTTCTGGTAATTCATCTAATAATTTTTATATGCGACTGCAAGAAACTATAGATCGCTTTAATCAACAGTCCGAGCGAGCTTATATATCAATAAGTCTTGGCGTGCAGTCAGGGGATTTAAATAATGAATTTTTATTAGAACAATTGGTAGCAAAGGCTGACAAACTCATGTACGAGCATAAACGCACCAAACGCTGTTTAAATCGTTAACAGTTCTTTTGAAAGCAGCGATATCGGATCCCAAGAAGCATTATTTGTTAAAGGTGAGATTAACTGATAAAGAGTAAACTGAAAACAAGATAGGGAAACAGCTTGAAGACTTTAGCCCCTCCGCCGGAAAACACCATGCAGTAAATATCATTACACTTAAACCTGACAGGGTGGCAACCCATTTAAAAGCCCTACTTGTATTAGGTTCAGGGTGCGATCAAAAGATCTTGTCGCTATTGTCCACAACCTCGATATACAATCGACAGACTGATGCTGTAGGGATGGGGAGTTTGCCTACAATTGCATTCTTTTTTTTAACTGGTATTATTTGCACAAAGCGATGTTATCTATTTACCAATTCGTGCTAAAATGATGCCTAACTGAACTGCAATTACTCCTAGTATGGCACTGCCAGCCCAGTAAGAAGCGGCGATGCTGTAAGATCGATCGCGCCACAAGACATTCGTCTCTAAACCGTAAGTTGAAAAAGTAGTATAAGCACCCAAAAAGCCCGTTGCTACCATTAACCGCACTTCCGACGGAATAGTCGGCACTCGTTCAAAAGCGAGGGTAATAAAAAATCCCATAGCCAAGCAACCAGTGATGTTAATAAAAAAAGTTCCGTAGGGAAAAGCCGTACCGAAACGATTGGCAAACCACAAGGTGATATAATAGCGGCTCAAAGCGCCGGCAACGGCACCTAAACTAATTGCGATCGGATGGCGCAGATTCGGGTCTTGCAGCATACAGCTATTAAATATTTACTACTTGATATTGAGATGAATTTTAGATTCAGCGGACTTATGTAAAGTATTGTAGGATTAAATTGGCGATCGCTCTAGCTGTTCGCAATTAAAATTAAGAGAGAGTATTTATGCAAATTGTGCTGGCTACCTTAGACGATGGTTTAGTTAGAGCGTGGGAAAGCACTTGCGGCAGTATGGAAAATGTAAAGATACATCAAAGTTCAATATTTGATGTGAAATGCGATGCTATTGTTAGTCCGGGGAATAGTTTTGGTTTCATGGACGACGGCTTAGATTTAGAAATTTCGGAATATTTTGGAGGTCAGGTTCAAGAACGCCTGCAAAAACTAATTCAAAGTCGCCATCACGGCGAACTCTTAGTAGGAATGGCAGAAATTGTAGACACCGATCATGCTGAAATTCCCTACTTAATAGCTGCCCCTATCATGCGAGTTCCCACAGTTTTAAGAGAAACAGTAAATGTTTATCTAGCAACCCGCGCTATTTTGACTCTCGTAAAATTTGGCACAGTCCCAGATGGAACGCCAGTCAAACATATCATTGAAACTATCGCTATTCCCGGCATGGGTACGGGCACGGGCAAAGTGCCTCCACATATCTGCGCCAATCAAATGAAAGTTGCGTTAGAAGATATCCTCTTATCTCAGTACGAATTTCCTCAATCTTTACTGCACGCTCAAAGATGTCATCACTTGTTATATACGGACGAGAGCGAAGATTTGCAGTTAAAAAATTGAAAGTA
The DNA here is from genome assembly GCF_036704615.1 of Microcoleus sp. K4-B3. NCBI lineage: Bacteria > Bacillati > Cyanobacteriota > Cyanophyceae > Oscillatoriales > Microcoleaceae > Microcoleus > Microcoleus sp. K4-B3. Next base: position 38,606 of record NZ_JAUBSF010000042.1, on the reverse strand, counting down.
TTAAATTTGCCCGTTTTGTGGTGTTGAGAAACCAAGTTTATTAGTGTGTGTTTTTTTAGGTATAGAGACTTATCACAAATTTAAGTGCGCTAAACCGTACCTGCAAGTTGGCGGTATCCTACACACGAGAGCAACTTTGGTAGATATAATGTAATAGAACTGAGGTCATTCCAACTAGGTAAGCGCAGATACAAAAGTTGATAAAGCTGGAACAAGAATTGCCTAGTTCTTATTAAATGCCAGAATTCCTTCTGGCGCTACACGTACAAAGTCTGTATAAAAGACCACAATTCCTTCTGGCGCTACACCTACAAAGTCTGCATCCAGGGACTGTGAGATTTTTTCAAAATGTTTACTACCACAGGAGAAGATTGATATGACAGATCCAAAAGTAACCGAGGAACCAATTTTAGAGGCAACTCTCGAAACGACGGAGATCGTCAAAAAAGAGATGCCCGACGCGACTGATGAGGCGATCGCAGAAACTGCGGCGCTGTTTGAAGCAATTAAAAAACGCGCCACCGCCGAAGTGCAAGCAGCGGGCGAACTCACCCGCGAAGCTTATTTAAAAGCTGTGAATAAGGCCTCCGGGGCGATCGAACAAAATAAGGATCTCGCCCACGAGAGAGTCACAGAAGCAGTCAGGCTAATTAAAAAAGAATCTGAGAAAAATTGGCTGGTGGTGGATGCGATTAAAACGCGGGCGCAAGCGCAGGTGCAAGATGCCGGGGAAGTCAGTCGCGAAGCTTATTTGAAAGCAGTGCGACAAGCGCGAGAAGCAGTGGAACAAAATAAATTGATCGAACGCGATCGCATCGAACAAGCTGTTGACCACATTCACACGGAAGCTGAAAAGAATTGGCACGTTATTGTGAGGGAAATTGAGTCGATCGGCACTCGCTTGACGGATGCAGCTAAGTCTGCATGGAACGCGCTGACGGCGTTTTTTGACAAGTCTCACAGCGATCGCGGGGATTCCTAGAAGGACCAGCCGGGGGTTGGGAACTCCCAGCGGGTTGTTAGGGTAGTTAGCTTTGGAATTAATTCCAAAGCTAATGGCGATCGTGGCTGCATTTGCATTCAGCAGAAGTTTCAGGCATACTGCATAATTAAAAAGCTTTATTTTTAGTCCACAACCCCCAATTATGAGAAGTTACTACTGCGGCGAACTGCGAAGCAAACACATCGGAGAGACTGTCACCCTTTACGGCTGGGTGGATCGCCGCCGCGATCATGGCGGGGTGATTTTTCTGGATGTGCGCGATCGATCGGGTATTGTGCAAGTTGTCAGCGATCCTGAACGCACCCCCGATTCCTATCACGGGGCTGAGGCTTTACGCAGCGAATACGTGGTTAAAATTACTGGGCGAGTCACCAACCGCCCCGAAGATTCCCTCAACCCGAAATTGCCTACGGGTGAAGTAGAAATTTACGCTGACGAAATTGAGTTGTTAAATGCGGTTCGCAAACAGTTACCGTTTCAGGTGGCGACTGCGGAGACTGAAAGCGTGCGGGAAGATTTGCGGCTGAAATATCGCTATTTGGACTTGCGGCGCGATCGTATGAGTCGCAATTTGCAGCTTCGCCACCAAGTTGTCAAAGCTATGCGCCGCCACCTGGAAGATGTGGGAGGTTTTATTGAAGTTGAAACACCGATTTTAACGCGATCGACTCCTGAAGGTGCGAGAGATTATTTAGTGCCCAGCCGCGTCAATTTGGGCGAATGGTACGCTTTGCCGCAGTCGCCGCAGTTGTTCAAACAATTGTTAATGGTTTCGGGTTTGGACAGATATTATCAAATTGCCCGCTGTTTTCGCGATGAAGATTTGCGCGCCGACAGACAGCCGGAATTCACACAATTAGACATGGAAATGAGTTTCATGTCTTTAGAAGAAGTTCTCGAATTAAACGAAGGTTTAGTCTCCCAGATTTTCCAAAGTGTCAAAGGCGTAGAATTGCCTCGTCCTTTTCCGCGCTTGACTTACGCTGAAGCAATGGATCGCTACGGTAGCGACAAACCAGACACTCGCTTCGGTATGGAATTAGTCGATGTTTCCGATTTGATGAAAGATTCGGGATTTAAAGTATTTTCCGGGGCTGTTGCTGCGGGCGGAATTGTGAAAGTTTTGCCGATTCCGGGCGGGAATGATGCGATTTCTAACGTGCGGATTAAACCGGGCGGCGATTTGTTTAAGGAAGCCAGCGAAGCCGGGGCTAAGGGATTGGCTTACATCCGCGTGCGGGATAACGGCGAAATTGATACGATCGGCGCTATTAAGGATAATTTGACGGAAGCACAAAAACAGGAATTGCTCGATCGCACTGGCGCGCAACCAGGTCATTTGTTGTTATTTGCAGCAGCCGACGCCACAACTGTCAATAAGACTTTAGATAGATTGCGTTTGTTTGTCGGTAACGAATTGGGATTGATTGACAAAGACAAGATGAATCTGCTGTGGGTGACAGATTTCCCGATGTTTGAATGGAACGCTGACGAGAAGCGTTTGGAAGCATTGCATCACCCGTTTACTGCGCCGCATCCCGACGATATTAACGATTTGAAAACTGCGAGAGCTCAAGCTTACGACTTGGTGTTAAACGGCACAGAAGTGGGCGGTGGTTCTCTGCGGATTTATCAGCGGGAAGTTCAGGAAAAGGTGTTTGAGGCGATCGGCTTATCGACTGAGGAAGCTTACAACAAATTCGGCTTTTTGTTGGATGCGTTTGAGTATGGAACTCCGCCCCACGGAGGCATTGCTTACGGTTTGGATCGGTTGGTGATGCTGTTGGCTGGTGAGGAATCGATTCGCGATGTGATTGCGTTTCCGAAGACGCAGCAGGCGGGTTGTTTGCTGACGAATGCGCCGGCTGGGGTGGATGAGAAGCAGTTGAAGGAGTTGCAAGTGCGATCGACTTATACGCCTAAGTCATAAGTATGTAAAATATCTTGACCATTCTCAATCATCCTTTCAGGGCGGGCTAGAAGCCCACCCCACAATAAAATTCATCTGTTGTGGAACAGGCATCTTGCCTGTTCTTGAGAATGGTGCAAGATGTGTGATAAAATAGAGTTAGAAAAAAAAAACGTTTTCGTATTAACACTTTTTTTAACGGCTATGGCAATAATTACGATTCAAGTTGATGAAACTATTAAGACAGCTTTTGAAGAAGCTAGTCCTAAGACTCAGCAAGAGTTAAGTTCGATTATTCAATTGTTTTTTAGACAAAATTTACACAATAAAACATTAACGCAGGTGATGGCAGAAATTTCCGATCGGGCTATGCAGCGAGGCTTAACGCCTGAAATTTTACAAGACCTTTTAGCAGATAATAATGACGAATAGATTTGTCATTGATACGAATGTTTTAATCAGTGCTTTACTGTTTAAAACCTCAGTCCCATTTCGGGCGATTGAGTTGGCAGAAACACAAGGAATAATTTTATATTCTGAAACGACTTTAAATGAATTAGAGCAAGTTTTGAATCGTAAAAAGTTTAACAAGTATCTTTCTTTGGAAGATCGGCAGTTATTCTTACTAAAATTTATCAGTTCATCTCAATTAGTTTCTATTACAGAAAAAATCACTGTTTGTCGAGATGAAAAAAATAATAAGTTTTTAGAGTTAGCTGTTAGTGGTAATGCCAATGTAATTGTTACGGGTGATTTGGATTTATTGGTATTAACTCCTTTTCAAGGAGTCGAAATTGTTACTCCCGATATGTTTATTGAGAGATTTAGTTAATGCCATAATTACATGGCACTTCTTTAGACTAAAAACACTATAATTATCATAGATGTCCTTGCATTTCCCAAGACGCAGCAAGCGTGCTGTTTATTGGCGAATGCGCCGTCTGATGTGGATGAGAAGCAGATGAAGGAGTTGCAAGTGCGATCGACTTATACGCCCAAGTCATAAGCCCAAATCATAATTATGAAACACCTTGACAATTTAACCATTCATCGGTTCCGAGGCCTGCGAGATTTAACCTTGCAGGACTTGGGTCAAATCAACATATTGGTTGGTGGGAATAACTCAGGTAAAACCAGCGTTTTAGAGGCGATATCAACCTATTGTCGCCCCTTAGATCCGCTGGAATGGCTGAACACATCGTGGCGGCGAGAGATTAAATCTTCCCGTAAGCCCCAGCTAGATGCTCTTAGATGGCTGTTTCCTCAAAACAGTGAAGTCTCTCATATCCATGTCTACGAAGGAGAAACTTATGTTTCAAGTACGGGCGATTTTCCTGTAACAGAATTGAGAGCAATTTACCGAGAGTTTGAAGGAGTTTCGGAGTTAGGCGAGGCAGAAAATAGCTCAGAATCTCAACTAGAAATTGAGGAAATAGAATTTAACAATATTCTCCGAGGTGCTGAGTTAGAACTCAAAGTAACAACAACTTTTAGCCCAAATGAATTATCACTAAGTTTTGAAATTTGGGAAAATCAGCGTTTTGTTAATAGAAAAAATCGCTCGACGGCGGTACTACCAATTGATACAGTAACACCGTTTTCTCACCGAATAGAACAGTTACAAATTAGCTTGCTGTCAGAAGTTATTTTGTTGGGTATTAAGCCCGAAGTAATAAAATTACTTCAACAGATGGATTCAGAAATTACTGATTTAGTAATTTTGTCGCAAACTGGCAAACGTCCCAGCCTCTACATCGATCACAAACGTGTAGGTATTTCGCCGCTTAGTGCTTTTGGTGATGGAGTGCGACGTTTGCTGTTCATTGCTTTAACACTGGTAAAAGTGGAGGGTGGCGTTTTATTAATTGACGAGATAGAAACAGCAATTCATACGGTCGCACTTGGCAGTTCCTTTGCTTGGATTGTGGATTGGTGTCAGCGATTAGACGTGCAGTTATTTGCAACCACCCACAGTTTAGAAGCAATTGATGCGATGTTGGAGGCTAGCAATTCCGAGACAGATTTAGTTCTTTATCGTTTGGAAAAAAAGGAGTCACAAACTACAGCCATCAGACTTGAACGGGGAAGACTGCACAGATTGCGGGAGGATTTAGGTCTGGAGGTTCGCGTGTGAGATATGCCATTATTGGAGTAGAAGGCCCGCACGATCAGGCTTTTGTCGGCAAGGTTCTCAAGCTTTTGGGTTTTAAAGATTTTCGGGAAGAGTGGGATAAATTGGATAAGTTGACAAGATTGGATATGTCAAAAGAATTGGAGAGTAAATTCGATAAATTCTGGCACAAATTTATTCCTAAGTATCCCAAACAAGGAAGCTTGTACAAACGTCTTAATATGCCTTCTATTCTCTTCACAGAGAGCCTATCGGTAGCAATTTATGAAGGCGAAGGAAGCAATATTGTGACTAATTTAGATGACATTTTGTCTGCTAATTCTGAGTATCAAACAAACTTGGCAGCATTCGGGATAGTTGCCGATTGTGACAAATCAACTCCCGATCGCATTGTCGCAACATATTCTAACAAGTTCCGCAGTTATTTTCCTAATTTTCCAGTTAACCCTGGTGTTGTAAATACTAATAGCCCGCGTACAGGAATATATGTTTTGCCAGACAATCAGCAGCAAGGTGTTTTAGATACTTTACTGTGCGAGTGCGGACAGATAGCTTATCCCGCGTACATGGAGAAAGCTAGTTCATATCTAAATGAGTTCTCACAATCAGATATAAAAGCTTTAAAATGGAAAAATTTCGATCAACAAAAAGTTTTAGTTGCTACTGTTGTCAGCGTTCTCAAACCCGGCAAAACTAATACAGCAAGTATTGCTGATAATAATTGGGTCAGCGAACAGACGCAACAGCAGGTTCCTGCTTTGGCAAATTTTATTGAGTTTTTGAGGCAACTTTTGGAAGTGAGTTAATGGACGATCGCACTTTTTCAATTCATGCGATCGCCCTCAAAGATTACTCTTTCGAGTAACGGGTTAAAATCCGAATTACCTCACCCGCTAGAGGCGATGGTAGAGGCGGGCTCCATTCCCCAACTTCTGCAAAACCTAAAACGTGCAACAGATGCACGATGCTGTCTACCGCTTTGGGAACGCCACACAACAGCAAACGAATTGGTTGTTTACCTTGAGGTACGTCAGGAATTTCTTCCCGGAGTAGTTCGGGAACTGACTTTGGCGGTGATATCATAGAGTTTCCTCCTAAATATGGGAGTTCAAGCCCCCACCGAACGATCGTGAGTCTGAGCGGTGGGGGTTTGGTTTTTGGGTGTTTAGATTACTATAGCATAAACTAGATTGTGGTGTGCTACCTTGGCTTAAAACTTTTCTAAAAAATTTGCAGTCAGCTAAAATGACATGGTGAACACGCTACCCCCAAACAATGTGAGTCCTGCAAAATCTCCTAGAGTTGCCTTTTACCCGCCACCCGAAATCAAGGAGAAGTTAGAAAAACTGGCGAGTATTGAGCGTCGTTCGATTTCCCAAATGGCATTACTTTTGGTGGAAGAAGGACTCGAAAGAGCGCAGAAGGAAGGCAAGTTTAATGAATCGAAAGACCATTAAACTATCAACTACCACTGCGCGCGATTGCTCTCAACTGCCTGCGTGTCCTGCCGTGTACTTTGTTTTGGACGGTGACGCAGTAAGGTACAATAGGGCAGTAAAAGCACAAATAACAGCCTTGCCAGCAAAACTCCCCAGAATAGTTGTATATCTTCCAGAAGAACTTAAAGCAGACCTAGAGCGGTTAGCAAAATCGCATTATCGGCCGGTCTCGAATATGGTGTTGACATTAATTCAAGAAGCAGTAGATGAGGCTAAATCTGAGGGGAGAATTCAAAGCGAAGATCGATCGCAGCAACAGAAAAGCGACAGCAACGAACAAGACTGATTTTGGATGAAAAAAGGACGATCGCACTTTTTCAATTCATGCGATCGCCCTCAAACATTACTCTTTCCAGTAACGGGTTAAAATCCGAATTACCTCACCCGCTATCGGCGATGGTAGAGGCGGGCTCCATTCCCCAACTTCTGCAAAACCTAAAACGTGCAACAGATTAACGATACTGTCTACCGCTTTGGGAACGCCACACAACAGCAAACGAATCGGTTGCTTACCTTGAGGTACATCAGGAATTTCTTCCCGGAGTAGTTCGGGAACTGATTTTGGCTGTGATATCATAGACTTTGAATTACACGAATAGTGGAATTGCGATCGCCCTCAAGTTTTCCAGGCCAGGGGCGATCGCTTTTCCGTTTGTACATCCTCAGTCTAGTTCAATCGCTGCCGTTTGTCAATCGTTGCGACAAAATAAATGGTCGCAGCGACAACTTAAGGGAGAGTCAAGGTTGCAGAATGGTAACATCAGCTTGCAAAGTTATGGCTAGCAGTTGAGCATCAGCAGTGATCCGTTGGAAATTGGCAGTTGTGATGGCCGATCGCAATATCAGCAATAAAGAATTGGCTGCTTTAATTGGGATGCACCCCACTTCTGTGTCTAAAATCAAAACCCGCCGCCGACTCACCAGAATTGACGAAGCAACTCTCAGCGCTTTGTGCAAAGCACTGAACTGTCAACCGGGGGATTTAATGGTTTATGAAGAGGACAATCCAGATCTCTAAAAAAAATATTCTTGTGGAACAGGCATCCTGCCTGTTCTTGAGAATGGTGCTTGATGCGGGTTCAACCCCAAGCATCTGCGTTACCCTAGTTAATTAACGCACTCCCCAACTAAATTCATGCTTCCCCGCATCAAAGAATTAGCCGCCACCCTAGCACCCCGCTTAATCGAAATTCGCCGCCACATCCACTCCCACCCCGAACTCAGCGGCCAAGAATATCAAACCGCCGCCTACGTAGCCGGAGTTCTCGCTTCCAGCGGAGTCCGGGCGATCGAAGGAATCGGCAAAACAGGAGTGCTCGGCGAACTCAAAGGCAACAGCAGCGAGTCCCGCTGGCTGGCAATTCGCACCGATATGGACGCTTTGCCGATTCAAGAACGCACTAACTTAGAATTTGCCTCCCGCAACGAGGGAGTCATGCACGCCTGCGGCCACGACATCCACACCACCGTCGGTTTGGGCGCAGCCATGATATTGTCTCAGCTAGGGGAAAAATTGCCCGGTCACGTCCGCTTCTTGTTTCAGCCGGCGGAAGAGATTGCCCAAGGTGCTCAATGGATGATTAAAGACGGGGCGATGCAAGATGTTGACGGCATCCTCGGAGTGCACGTTTTTCCGACGATTCCCGGCGGTTGCGTCGGTATCCGCCACGGGGCACTGACGGCGGCGGCAGATGACATAGAATTGATTGTGATGGGCGAATCCGGCCACGGTGCGCGTCCCCACGAGGCGATCGACGCAATTTGGATTGCTTCTCAGATAATTACCACTTTGCAGCAGGCAATTAGCCGCACGCAAAATCCTTTGAGGCCACTGGTTTTGACGATCGGGCAAATTAACGGCGGACGAGCGCCGAACGTGATTGCCGATCGAGTAAAATTACTGGGAACCGTGCGATCGCTCCATCCAGAAACCCACGAAAAACTGCCGGCTTGGATCGAACAAATTGTTTCTAGCGTCTGCGCGACTTACGGCGCTAAGTACGAACTCACCTACAAGCGCGGAGTACCCGGAGTCCAAAACGACCCAAAACTCACGCAATTAGTCGAAACTGCGGCTTTAGAAGCTTTAGGTCGATCGCGCGTCCAAATTTTACCAGAACCATCCCTCGGCGCGGAAGATTTTTCCATGTACTTAGAACACGCACCGGGAACCATGTTTCGCTTAGGAGTGGGACTGACTGACAAACCGAACTATCCCCTCCATCACCCGCAATTTGAGGTCGATGAAGCCTCCATTGTGACCGGCGCTGTCACCTTAGCCTATGCGGCCTACCAATATTGGAAACAGCATCCAGGTTCACACTAATAGTCTTCGACGTATGGGTGGTCAGCTAACTAACCGTAGGGTACTTAGCGGCAAAAATTTTTAGTCTCTGGTAAAAACATTTAGCCCTGACCCACCCTACAATAACTACAAAAACTAATTTAGAAAATTTTATGAACCTAGATTTCGATCGATTCTGCGACGCCTGCAACCCTAGTCACTCCCTGGTGTTGGGCAATGCCGAAGATCAGCGCTACTACATTGATTTTGCGGAGGTGCGCGGCGGAAAAGTTATTAACATACTCAAACGGACAATTACCCGTCTGGCACGAGATAAACCGACTTGCCAATTGTTTACCGGACATATTGGTTGTGGCAAGTCTACTGAATTGTCGCGACTGGAAAAAGAGTTGACAGATGAGGGATTTCATGTAGTTTACTTCGAGTCAACACAAGACCTCGATGAAATGGATCTCGATTTGACAGATATCATGTTAGCGATCGCACGGCGAGTCACCCAAAGCTTGGAAGAGGGAAAAATTTCCTTGCAGCCCCAGGGTTTTAAAGAATTCTTAAAAAATAGTTGGAATTTTTTACAAACCCCTGTGACCTTAGAAGCTGAAGGAGAACTTTTTGGCAGCAAATATAAGGGCAATACAGACGGAAATCTGGAAGTCTCTCTGCCTTTAGGCATCGCCAAAATTACTGCCAAAACCAAAAGTGATCCCGACTTGCGATCTAAATTGAGACAGTACATGGAACCGCAAGCTAATAAAATGTTAGAACTGATTAATAAAGAAATTATTGATGTAGCAATTAATCTGCTAAAGCAGCGGGGTAAAAAAGGATTGGTGGTGATAGTTGACAACTTAGACAGGATAGTTTCTCGACCCAATGCAGCGGGGCGACTGTTGCCAGAATATATTTTTATTGACCGGGGCGATCAGTTGCGACAACTGAATTGCCATTTAGTTTATACCCTGCCGCTGGGATTGATTTTTGGCAATGAAAGCGAGATTTTGAAAAATCGCTTGGGGGGCGGAGTTGACCCGAAAGTTTTGCCGATGGTACCAGTAAAGAATAGAGACGGCAGCGAATTTGTTGAGGGGATGAATTTGCTGCGGCGCATGGTGATGTCGCGGGCTTTTCCCGATGTGCCAACCGAGGAACATATCAGATTAATTGCCGAAGTTTTTGACAGTCCTGAAACTTTAGATGAATTGTGCCGAGTCAGCGGAGGTCATCTGCGAAACTTGATGGGGATGCTGTTTGGTTGCTTGCAGCAAGATGACCCTCCCATTTCGCAAAATGTGTTGAAATCAGTGATTCGCAGTTCCCGCGACACTCTGAGGAATGGCATTGATAATGATGAGTGGGAATTACTGTTTAAGGTGGTGAAAGAACAAAGCATAAATGGAGATAAAGAATACCAAGATTTGCTGCGAAACCTGTGGGTTTTTGAATATGTAGACCCTCAAGGAAATTGGTTTGCGTTGAATCCGCTGTTGATGGAAACTGACAAATTTAAGCTGTGGCAGCAGCAAAATTATTGAAATTATGGTAAACTCAAATCCCGCCGAAGATATTGTAGCCGAAAATGAGCGATCGCTCTCTACTTTAGTAAGGACGATCGCCCGCTTTCAAGGAAAGTTTTCTTTAACCATAGTGCGCTGCAATTATGCTAGCTTGCGTTCTGCAATGCTACAAAAGCTGCGCGATCGCTCGACTGTTGAATATCAAGAATTAGTCCTCGAACCTGCGACTAAAACACTTTATCAAACCATTCTCAATGCCGTCCAAGAGCAACCGCCGAAAGCTTTGATAGTTGTTGGTATAGAATCGGTGGTTGCTATTGATGACCTGCTAGCTGGGGCTAATAGAGCGCGAGACCAATTCAAGCAAGATTTTGCTTTTCCGTTGATATTATGGGTGATGGATGCTGTACTGGATAAATTTAGTCGATCGGCTAACGATCTGAAGTCTTGGGCTCCTCCTCCAATTCAGTTTACCATGCCGCCCGATGATTTGATGAATTTGTTGCAACAACAAGCAAGTCAAGCTTTTGCTGATGTTGATAATTTCAAATTAGATGACTGTGAAATTGAGTCGCTGGAAAATGATCTGCTAAATGCAGCATTAAACGAGGAATTGCAAGCTAGTTGGCAATTTATTCGGGGTTTAGTTGAAGTTAAGAAAAATCAAATAGATTCAGCACTCGAACATTATCAGCAAAGTTTGACATTTTGGCAGCAAAATTGCCACTTAGAAAGACAAGGAATTGTCTGCCATAAAGTTGCTCAAGCTTACAACCGCAAAGCTGAATTGCACCGGGCAGGAAATCAAGGTTATTGGCAAGAAGCTAGAAAGTATTTACAGCAATCTCTGGATAGTTTTGAGCAAGCACAGCGACATGATTTTGCTGCGAAATGTATTAGCGAACTTGGGGAAGTGCTGCGACTTTTACAAGCTTGGGAAGAGTTGGAAATTATAGCTGAAAAAGCCTTAGAAATTCACAAAATTTACGGCACTTCGAGTCAAGTAGCTGAAGATTACGGCTTTTTGGCTGAGGTGGCGCTGCAACAATCTCAGTGGGAAAAAGCTTGCCAATCGACTAAGTTAGCATTGTCGGTTTTGCAACAAGCAGGAATCAATAAAAAAGAGACGGGTTTGTATCTGCTACTTTTGGCAAAAGCGCAGCGAAATCTCACTCAACAGTCGCAGGCAGTTAACAACTTAGAAGTAGCTAAAGAAATTACACAGCCTCAAGATGACGTGCAGCTTTATCTGAGGATTTTAGAAGAGTTGAGAACTCTCTATTTTGAGCAAGGCGAATATTTAAAAGCCTTTTACATTAAACTCGAACAACAAGCAGTTAAAAGCAAATATGGGTTGCAAGCTTTTATCGGTGCCAGCCGCTTGCAGTCGCCGCAACGAATAATTGACATCGGTTTAGAATCCGGTAAGTCAAAAGCTGAAATTGTTGAGGAAATTGAAGCAGCTTCCGGGCGATCGCGCGATATTAAAGAGATAAGTAAACGGATAGGTACACCTGCTTGCAAGCTGACGATCGTTCACGGACAATCTGGGGTAGGAAAAAGTTCGATAATTCAGGCATGGTTAGTTCCTGCACTGCAACTGACAACTTTTGAAGCGCGGGACATATTGCCTATTTTATTGCAATCATATCATGATTGGGTGAGGGATTGCGGTGAGTCTTTGAAAGCAGGAATTGAACAATTAAAAGCTGTGAAGTTGCCAGGGGCGATCGACACCCCAACAGCTATTTTAAAACAGTTGCAACTGAATCAAGACCGTAATTTATTAACTGTATTAATCTTTGACCAGTTTGAGGAATTTTTCTTTGCTTATCGAGATCCAATTGGTAGGCGAGAGTTATATGATTTTCTGGCTGAATGTTTAAATCAGATTAGCGACCTCAAAATTATCCTGTCGCTGCGGGAAGATTATCTTTTCTACTTGTTAGAGTTCAATCGCGCCACCAATTTATCAATTATTGATAACGACATTCTCACGAAAAAAATCTGCTATTACTTGGGAAATTTCTCAATTTCAGATGCCAAAGCTATTGTTCAAACATTAACAAAAGGATCTCAATTTTACTTGGACGATGATTTGGCAAACGCACTGGTAGCAGATTTAGCAGGTGAAGTGGGAGAAGTACGGCCGATCGAACTGCAAATCGTGGGAATGCAACTGGAAAAAAGGCAGATTACTCGACTGAGTGAATATCAACAACTTGGCAGTCAGGCTAAGGTCAAACTGGTTAAGGAGTTTTTAGATGAAGTTATCGCAGATTGTGGTAAGGAGAATAAAGATATTGCCAAAGTTGTCTTATATTTACTGACGGATGAAAAGGAAACTCGTCCTCAGAAAAATTTTGCTGAATTAGCAGCAAATTCACGAATAGAGTTAGTAGAATTAGATTTAGTTTTAGAGATGATCGTTAAATCGGGATTGGTATTAGAAGTGCCGGGAACTCCGAAACGCTACCAACTTGTTCACGATTATTTAGTGCCTTTTGTCCGCCAATGGGACAAGGCTAAATTACCAGAAATAAGGGAAAAATTTGAGGAGGTTAAAGCTTTATATCAGAGCGCAAAAGAAATCCAAAAAAATTGCGAGCAACAACAAGAGCAATTAGAAGAGCAATTAGAAGAGTCGTCAGCAAGAATAAATAGAAGTTTCAAAATACAAGAGGAATCAGAAGAGTTGTTAGCAAGAATAAATAGAAATTACAAAATTCTGGTTATTTTTATTATTATTAATATAATTATGTTAGCATTAGAGTGGTCGATATCATTATAAGGGGAGTAGCGTAACAACAACTAAACCAAGCATAGAAATTGATAAAATTAGAGCGATCGGCAAGTGATGCTTTGAGACTGTTTGAGTTGGGAAATAATCAAATAGAGCGATCTAACACGCAAGCTGATACAAGAATGTGAACTACCCGCCACTAACCGCAAGCGGCTTGATGGGGGCTTCTGTACTCACAGGCGAATGCCTCAAAACAGACTGACGCCCGCTATGAGGTCTTACTTCCCCTCCTACAGCAGAAACGGCTGTTCCATCCGTCTGTAGCATTCTGATTCCTTCTGTTCTAATATTTGCAGCAGCGTTTCCATCTCGATCGTGATGAGTGCCACAATGGGGACAAGTCCAGTCCCTTACATCGAGCGGCATTTCATCTATTTGATAGAAACAATTAGAACAGAGTTTGGAACTAGGGAACCATCTATTTATCTCTACTAACTTTCCACCCTTACGTTCTAATTTATAGGCTAGAAAATTAGTGAATATTCCCCATCCACAATCAGATATTGCTTTAGCTAAGTTATGATTTCGCACCATGCCTTTGACATTAAGATTCTCTACTACGACAACTTGGTTTTCGTTGACTAGCTTATGCGAAAGCTTGTGTAGAAAATCTTGACGTGCGTTTGATACTCGCTCGTATACCCTAGCGGCTATTTTTTTTGCTTTGAACCTTGAGTTACTACCATCTTCTTTTCTGGCTAATTTTTGCTGTTTCCTCTTGAGATTTTTTTCATGCACAGCTAAATGTTTGGGATTGCTATATTTAGATACTTTCTCTCCATCGTGAGTTACGGCAAAGTCCTTAACGCCTAAGTCAATACCTATTACATTGCCCTCAGTTGAACTCCGTGGCTTTTCTCCCTCTGTCTCAACTACTATCGAGGCAAAATATTTTCCAGCAGGTGTTTTGCTCACGGTAACGGTTTTCACTTTTCCATCAATCTGTCGATGAATCTTAGCTCTCACTTCCCCGACTTCACCAGGAATCTTAATAGTGTTATTGGCTAATATTTTGACGTTTTGGGGGTATTGAATAGATTGCTTACTTTTCTTGGACTTGAATCTTGGAAATCGGCTTCGACCCTGAAAGAAATTTTTATAAGCTGTAACTAATTTGAGAGTAGTAGCCTGCAATACCTGACTGTAGCAATCAGCCAACCAAGATGTTTCTTCTTGTTTCTTGAGTTTGGGCAATAGGGCATTTAGCGCTACTTGTCCTATTCCTTTACCTGTTTCTTTGTAAGTCTCGATCGACTTATTTAGGGCAAAATTCCACCACCAACGCGAACAACCAAACGCTTGAGCCAATTTTTGTTCTTGGCTTTGCGTTGGATAGATTCTAACTTTGATAGCTTGGTGTTGCACGAGATATTTTGACGACTTCTCTATGTTGAATATAAAATTACTGTGTAGCCTTGTCAAGCACAAGGTTGTTTTTCGTTTTTTGGTCGCTCCATACCTTCGTAACTTTGGGGATATCGGGGAATTAATTCCCTGGCGGTTGTCTGGTTAGAGGTTATTTCTCGACAGGATTCCCTGACAAAATTTTCATGACTTTTCATAGATATATCGCCTTCAATACTCTCTTTAAAGTAGTCGTAGGGTGCATCGCGACAGAAAATCCCCAACTTGCATATCGACTTTTCTAGTAGGGACGCACCTGTGCCTAAAGTTTGGATAGTTTCAGGGCTTACTGATACGGGGCTAGAAACCGGGTTTCTACGAAATTTGGCGGACAGGAACGAGAAATCTACGAAGAAACCCGGTTTCTGAGAGCACAATCCTGTTTGCAGTGGTTGCTATAAACCTTAGCGTGTAACAGAATGTAAAGTGATCGCAAAAATTGCGATTCCTACATTTCACCCGCAATGACAGATTTACCGCATAGAGCCCAGAAACCGGGTTCTTTACGAAAATAGTTCGTTGCAGCCCGCAGATTCGGTAAAAAACCCGGTTTCTTTGGTCTGGCGTAAGTCCTGACTTAACTGAATTCTGCCAATTAAACCAGCTTATCTTCCGCAATTCCCCTATACCAGCGGCCAAATGTGCTAACGTACAATCAAAAATCCCCCAATTTCAACTATCGCGAGACAGATAACCGTGTTCGCTCAAGCACCTCCCACTCCCAATTACAAATGGTTTAGCTGCATTTCTAGCACTGTTTTCACCGCATTGTGCCTGTTGCCCATTTTCAGCGCTGCGGGATACGCCCAAACTCCCCAAAATAGACCGATCAAAATTGGCGTAGTGCAGCGGTTTGGTACCAAAGCAACCGACAAACTGACGCTGAAAGCATTACCGGGCGACAGCTTAACATTGAGTTACAAAACTCCTCAAGGCATAGAAACCAAAACGGCTGCTAGCGTCAAGTTAGAAATAGCCCCGAAACCGCTGGAAGCGCCATTAGTAGAAGAACGAGTTGTTCTGAGCTCCCACCGCAGTTTCGAGAGTGCGGAAGACAGCGCCAATCAGTGGCGCGCCCAGGGAATAGAAGTAGAAATTGCTCAACCTTTGCGCTGGCAAGTTTGGGCAAAAAGAGATGTTTATAACTCTCCTTTGGTGCGGCGCTGGCTGTTGCAAAGTTTGCAAGCTCAAGGCAATAAAACCGCTTTTTTGGATTCCAAAGTTTTTAAACAAATACCCCAGGCATTTTGGGTTTTAAATGGCTTTCGTTTCAACCGCAATGAGTTGGATGTGACGGCCGGAAAAAATGTGATTGAGGTATTGGAACAAACTACCCATGAGGCGACAGCTACTGAACCTGAAAAAGCTATTCAACAAACTCGCCGTTATGGTGGCAATTTGCGCCTGCAAAAAAATTCTTACGGTACTTATACTTTAGTCAATGAAGTGCTGACGGAAACTTATTTGCGGGGTGTTGTTCCTCACGAAATAGGGGCTTTTTCGCCTTACGCTGCGATTGTCGCTCAAACTATTTTAGCTAGAACCTACGCCCTGAGAAATTTGCGCCGATTTGCTGTGGATAATTATGAGTTGTGCGCTGATGTTAACTGCCAAGTTTATCAAGGTTTGACCGAGGTTTACCCGCAAAGTGATAAGGCGATCGCCCAAACGAGCGGTTTGGTGCTAACTTACGAAAATCAGCTAGTAGACGCGCTCTATTCCGCGTCTAGCGGTGGCGTGACAGCGACTTTTGGCGATGTGTGGCATGGCCCGGAACGTCCTTATTTGCGATCGATCGTCGATTCCCCTAATAATGTCTGGGATTTGTCCAAGCAGAGTTTGTCTGACGAAAACAATTTCCGCCGCTTTATCAGTTTGGAAAAAGGGTTTAATGAGGAAAAAGAAGACACGTTTCGGTGGCGCGAACCAGCTTCTTTGACGGCGATTGGTGGATTTCTCAAACAGTATCTTCAGAAGAAACAGCACCCGCTGGCTAATTTTAAAACTGTCACTCAGGTGGAAGTGGTCGAAAGGTCGCCTGCAGGTCGAGTTTTGAAAATGAAGGTTCAAACTGACTTGGGCCCCATCGATATCGACAAAGACGAAATTCGCAATGCTTTTTACCCGCCGATCAGCACGCTTTTTTACCTAGAACCAATTTACAATCCAGACAAAACTCTCAACGGTTATGCTTTTGTCGGAGGCGGTTTCGGGCACGGAGTGGGAATGAGTCAGACTGGTTCTTACAATTTGGCTAATTTGGGCTGGAACGGATCTCAAATTCTGGGCTTTTATTTTCCCGGCGCTCAAGTTGTGCCGCTCAGCGATGCCATTACATTTTGGGGCCAATAAAATTAAACTCCCAAAATTGAGTGAGGACTTGCGTAAAAACTATCGAATGCAAGCAGGAGCAATGCAATCTCAATGGCGGATTTTTCCGAATCTTTAGCGCAAGTCCTAAAATTTTGAGATTTGAGATTTGAGATTCTCGGCTGAATTTTACGAGTTAACTAAAATCTGCTATCTAAAATCTCAAATTATTCGGTCAGCTATCGCCTCAAACTGCTATTAATCAATAGCTTGGAGTTAGATCGGATTGCTGACGGCCCCCTTTTTAATAGAGCTCTTCTTCTTTGTGAGTTTCTATGGTGCAGTCAGACTGCGGATAGGCGACGCAGGTGAGGATCATTCCGGCCTCGATTTGGTCGTCGTCCAAGAAAGATTGGTCGGATTGGTCAATTGTGCCTGATATGAGTTTGCCGGCGCAGGTGGAGCAAGCACCAGCGCGACAAGAGTAGGGGAGGTCGAGTCCTTGTTCTTCCGCAGCATCGAGAATGTAAGTATCTTCCTCAACCTCAATGGTTTGATTAAGTCCTTCGGCTTCGTTGACGAGGGTAACTTTGTAAGTTGCCATGCACTAAATCCTCTCAAAAATTTAACAAAATTGATAATTTTTCCTAATGCAACCTTCAAGGCTCTATTAGCTTTGAGGTTAGCTCTTAGGTTCGTTCCCTCTATGATAGTAGGGGAAAGAAGCAAAGTTGCAACAGTTATTTACAAAAAATTTGAATGGGATTAGTTATAATTTTTTCTAATTTCATCTTGATTACTTATACCTACTAAAATCGGCGATTTAAATCATCGCCACTACACAAACAAAGTCCGCCTTCGCGGACTAAATATCAGTCGTAAAACTTTTAGATTTTAGACTTTGGATTCTAGACTGGTTTCACCGTTAATCTAAAATCGGCCATTTAAAATCTAAAATTATTTGGTCAGCTATCTGCTCAAACAGTTAGGAATTCATAGCTGAGAGTGACAGACTGCTGGCGGCTTTGTTTCAGTCTTAGACGCAGAAACCCGGTTTCTTAACATAATTGCCGTATTTCAGCTTAATTCTGGAAACGAGAAACCGGGTTTCTTAAGGTATCGCGCGGAGCGTCCTTTTTTAGTACAGCTCTTCTTCTTTGTGAGTTTCTATCGTACAGTCAGACTGGGGATAGGCGACGCAGGTGAGGACAAATCCGGCCTCGAGTTGGTCGTCATCTAAGAAAGATTGGTCGGATTGGTCAACTTTGCCTGCTGTGATTTTGCCGGCGCAGGTGGAGCAAGCACCAGCGCGACAAGAGTAGGGGAGATCTAGTCCTGCTTCTTCGGCAGCATCAAGAATGTAAGTATCGTCATCAACGTCAATGGTCTGGTTAAGTCCTTCGGCTTCGCTGATGAGGGTAACTTTGTAAGTTGTTGCCATGCACTAATCCTCTCAAAAATTCAACAAGATCTATAAGTTTTCCTAATGCAACCTTCAAGGCTTTATTAGCTTTGAGGTTAGCTCTTAGGTTTGTTCCCTCTATGATAGTAGGGGAAAGAAGCAAGGTTGCAACAGTTATTTACAAAAAATTTGAATGGGATTAGTTATAACTTTTTCTAATTTCATCTTGATTACTTATACCTATGTTGGGTTCAGCCGTGTGATACTGTTGCCGCAAGACTTGCGCTAAACAACCCGGTTTCAGGGAAAAATCCTGTTTTGATCCCTACAGCACAAAAACCGGGTTGTTGGTATGGGGTGTGTCGATCGAGTTTCCGCAAGACTTGCTGCAAGGCAAGTCCCAGCCGACGGTGAAATGGGCGTTGCACAATTGAGGGATGATTCAACAAGACAGAGGCACAGTCTTGTGTTTTAGATCGCCAATAACCAGCCGAAGGGAAATTTCTAACATGAATAATGATTTTGAATAACATAAAGTTTTAACGGTGTAGGCGAGATCGATCATACCTCAAACGAGTATTTTCTTCCACCCTCGCCCTATAGATTTTGCTGAATATGTGGTCACAATCGTCAATGAATTAGGGATAAACTACATAACCATCGGTGACCTAAAAAAACACTGCCAGCCCGAATAATTGTCCATAAAGATTTAAATGTTGGAGACGACCGGTCTCCAACAACTTGGGCTAAAATACCTGGAATGCTCTTATTTAGAACAGTCCAGACCCAGAGCTTGTTTGGTTTTTGCCTTTTGTTAAGTCTGTAACTCATCAATCTCAGCCACTTCGGGAATCTCTTCACAATCGGGTTCGGATCGCAGGCTATTCCCCACGGCTCTTACCCAGTTAATCACCGTGTTGTGATTCACTCTCGCGTCAGACGTTCTATCCGCCTAAATCCATTGCTTTCAACATAGAGATGTCAACAATGCCGTTTGACCCATAGCTGAATAACCTAGTTTCGCATATATTTCTCTAAATTGACGACCGCAATCGGAGCAAATATAGTGCAAGTTTTTCCCTTTTTTAGCCATTTTTATTGAGGTTTATGGACTAACATTGAGGACAAATTATATTCAAATTTGATAGACTTTCATCTTCAATCATACCGCATCTGTGCAACCCCGAATAAAGAGGTTAAAAAGCCTGGATTTGGTAATTAACCTGCAAAAATTTAGGACTTGCGCAAAAATGATTGATTTTGGCGATCGCCAGCAGCGACTCTACTATTTCAATCCCGGATTTTTCCGATTTCTGGCGTAAGTCCTAAAATTTTTAGATTTTAGACTTTGGATTCTAGATTGGTTTCACAGTTAATCTAAAATCTGCCATCTAAAATCTAAAATTATTTGGTCAGCTATCTGCTCAAACAGCTAGGAATTTATAGCTGGGAGTGACAGACCGCTGGCGGCTTTGTTGCAGTCTTGGACTCAGAAACCCGGTTTCTTAAAGTAATTGCGCTATTTCAGCTTAATTTGAGAAACCAGAAACCGAGTTTCTGAGGGTATCCTGCGGAGCGTCCTTTCTTAGTAGAGTTGTTCTTCTTGGTGAGTTTCGATCGTACAGTCAGACTTCGGATAAGCGACGCAGGTGAGGACAAATCCAGCCTTTATTTGGTCGTCATCTAAGAAAGATTGGTCGGATTGGTCAACTTCGCCTGCTGTGATTTTGCCGGCGCAGGTGGAGCAAGCACCAGCGCGACAAGAGTAGGGGAGGTCTAGTCCTGCTTCTTCTACAGCATCAAGAATGTACTCATCGTCATTAACGTCAAAGGTCTCGTTAATTCCTTCGGTTTGGTTGATGAGGGTAACTTTGTAAGTCGCCATGCACTAATCCTCTCAAAAATTCAACAAAATTTATAAGTTTTCCTAATGCAACCTTTAAGGCTTTATTAGCTCTGAGGTTAGCTATTAGGTTCGTTCCCTCTATGATAGTAGGGGAAAGAAGCAAGGTTGCAACACTCCTTTACCAAAAATTTGAATGGGATTAGTTATAACTTTTTCTAATTTCATCTTGATTGCTTATACCTATGTTGGGTTCAGCGGTGCGATACTTTTGCTGCCGGACTTGCGCTAAACAACCCGGTTTCAGGGAAAAATCCTGTTTTGAGTCGCTAAATACAGCCCAAAAACCCGCTTTTTGGTTTGCGGTACGTCGATCGAGTTTCAGCAAGACTGGCTCCAAGGCAAGTCCCTGCTGCCGGTGAAATGTATAGTTAGATCGAATCTAGACTTGGGTGTTGAAGGTTCGATCGAATAAATCGCACCACAACCACAGCTTAAAATCTGGGCGATGGAACCCTAAACCCCCGCACCGCAAGTCTGTCACTATCTAAAATGTCAAATCTAAAATTCTATGACTAATATTGATACTCGCTCTAGTTTTTCGGTTAATTCTCCAATTCGCGTGGGGATTGTGGGTACTGGTTTTGCGGCTAAGTTGAGGGCGGAGACTGTTCAAGCTGATGGGCGATCGAACTTGGTAGCAGTTGCGGGCCGCACCCCGGATAAAACCGCAGCATTTTGTCAGGGATTCGGGGCTGAAGCTGCGGTTTCTTGGCGCAAGCTGGTAGAAAGGGACGATTTGGATTTGGTAATCGTCTGTACGGTGAATCGGGATCACGGGGCGATCGTCCTGGCGGCCCTAGAAAATGGCAAGCACGTTGTGGTGGAATATCCTCTATCTTTAGACGTATCTGAAGCAGAAAGGGCGATCGAACTTGCCGCCCAACAACAAAAACTCCTCCACATCGAACACATCGAACTTTTAGGCGGTTTACACCAAGCAATCAAAGAATCTTTACCATTAGTCGGTAAAGTTTTTTACGCCCGCTACGTTACTATTGCTCCTCAACGTTCCGTACCGCAGCGGTGGACTTTTCAACACTCCCTATTTGGGTTTCCGTTAGTTGGTGCAATTTCGCGACTGCACCGATTTACTGATTTGTTCGGGGAAGTGGCAAGCATTAACTGTCAAACTCAATTTTGGGACACTCAGGCGGATTTCTACAAAGCTTGTTTGTGCAACGCACAGTTGCGCTTTGCCAATGGCCTTGTCGCTGAAGCTGTTTACGGAAAAGGAGAGACTTTTTGGCAGTCGGAAAACATTTTTACCATCTATGGAGAAGAAGGAACGCTGGTTTTTACTCCTGAATCCGGTCAATTAATTCAGGGAGAAAATCGGCACAACATCAAAGTAGGAACGCGGCGCGGTTTGTTTGCCAAAGACACCGAGATGGTGTTGGAATATTTGTTAAACGGTACGCCTTTGTACGTGAATAATGCCAGTAGTTTGTACGCTTTGAAGGTGGCAGATGCTGCGAGGCGATCGAGTGAGATTGGGCAAAATGTGGCGCTAAGGAGTGCGTAAGCAACGGAGGACACCGCACTCCCGCCGTTTCCCTACCCCAAAATAATCATGAGCACTCCATGAGAGATGTAACCATCGCGCGATTAATTTTCGGCAAACGGCACTGCGCCCTGTCCTGACTGTGGGTAATATCAATTCCCATGAAGCGCAGAAGTGATCTCATGTACCAAAAGCAAGAAGTCGGAATAAAAGGTTCGTGGCTGTACTATTAACAAAATAACCACTTTGTACCAATTCCCAGAGGGCGATTATTCGTAAAGTTTCAACATGAGTATTTTTTTATATACCGCAGAGAACGCAGAGAACACAGAGAATACAGATTACTGGCTATTAACCAGCGTCCGATCTTAGATTTGAAAAGTCGTGTTTTTTGAGTCGTTCAATCTCGATGAAGATCGTGAGCTTATCACCATCGTGCCAATCCCAGGCTAATTCGTCATCCGAATTAGCTGTAAATAGCGAAATCCACTCTGCTCCCGGAGTTGGATCGTATGCAAGGGTACAATGCGATGGATATCCGAGAAGATAGTCATCACTCTGGTGTAAAGCATTCCGAAGATCTCCATAAGATGCACATAGCTCATCTGTCTGAAATGGCCACTCGTCAACTTGGTATTCGTCAAAGGGAAGATCGAAGGTCTGTCTAAATGTGATTGTGGAGCTAGAGCCTCTTGCAACCGAATCAGGCGGTACATTAGGAACAAGTCTTGTGATGTCAGTAAATAATTCTGCATGAATATAGCCCGGCTCTCCCCAAAAAAGATCGCTTTCACCATCAGGGTCATCAGCGACGAAAAGACTCAATAGTCCGCGCTCAGGCAAATTAGCATTAACTTGTGGAATTTCTGCAAAGTTAAACTGACCAAGGAAGCGGTAAAGTCCTAGGTGGTGAGTTGGCCACTCGAACCCTTCTGGCAAATCAGGCGCTCCACCATAACGACTTCCAGCTAAGTTAATACCAGAGTCAGACCGTATAATATCTATCGCGGGGCGGAGAACACTACATAAATAGTCTTGGTGTAATGCGAGCGGTGTTTGCTCAAACATCTGCAAAAAGTGTGCTATTTCCATTTTTAGTGAATCATTTCTGCAATTGTCCCGATCGTAGCTAAGGTCAGCCACAAATATCTTAAATATTATAATCAGCTTCGT
The DNA here is from genome assembly GCF_036704615.1 of Microcoleus sp. K4-B3. Classification (NCBI taxonomy): domain Bacteria; kingdom Bacillati; phylum Cyanobacteriota; class Cyanophyceae; order Oscillatoriales; family Microcoleaceae; genus Microcoleus; species Microcoleus sp. K4-B3. Next base: position 15,746 of record NZ_JAUBSF010000042.1, on the reverse strand, counting down.
GACCAGATTTACTTTTACACAATACTTTATGGGAAACTCAATGAAATTATACTGGAAAAAACTTCAGTTAAATTCGGAAACTATCGGATTAATCTACGGTTTTTTGGGTGTAGTTGGATTCAGCTTGACATTACCGGCAACACGAGCCGCTGTGATAGATTTAGACCCGCTTTTTGTAGGTTTGGGACGCGGATTAGTAGCAGCTATACTAGCAGCATTTACTCTGCGGGTAACGCATCAACCCAATCCCTCAAAACAGCAATTTCGGAGTTTATTAGTTGTCGGATTGGGAGCTGTTTTGGGATTTCCGGTACTATCGGCTTGGGCAATGCAACAAGTACCTGCCGCCCACGGTGCTGTGGTGTTGGGATTGCTGCCTTTAGCAACAGCGATAGCGGGAGTTTTGCGAGCTGGCGATCGCCCTGATGTCACTTTTTGGATGGCTAGCATTGTCGGTAGTACAACTGTTGTCGGTTTTGGTATTATTAGTGGTGCTGGACACCTTCAGCTCGCCGATTTAGCTTTGTTTGGATCTGTAATTGCTGCTGCTTTTGCCTATGCTGAAGGTGGGCAATTAGCTAAGATTTTAGGTGGATGGCAAGTTATTAGTTGGGCCTTGGTAATTATCGCTCCTTTCGAGGTCTTACCAACAATATTTGTGGTCTTAAAACAAGGGTTGACAGCTTCACCTATAGCCTGGTTCGGTTTTGCGTATGTGAGTATTTTCAGTCAATTTATCGCATTTTTTGCCTGGTATCACGGTATGGCAATTGGTGGAGTTGCCCGGGTAGGCCAAATTCAGTTATTGCAACCTTTTTTGACGCTCCTGGCTTCGGCAATTCTGCTTAATGAGACTTTGGAGCCGATCGCCCTAGCCACGGCCTGTTTGGTTGTTGCTAGCGTAGCTGCGGGTAAAAAAGCATCAATTAAGCGGGCAGAAGATTTGTGAGGCGATCGCTTTCTCAACAGGCTATGGACTCCGATCGTTGACTTTCAGATATCGACTCCATCTAACGACAGATGTAAAGCCGGGATTATTTCTGTTCAATACTACCAATCAACTGACTTTTTAAGAGAATAGTAATGTTAGATATTGATGAAATGGGGCAAAAAGAAATACACGAACTCCTACACAAAGTAGGATACGGTCATCTGGGCTGCATACACGAAGGCAAGCCCTACGTGATACCAATGAACTATTATCTCGAAGAAGAGGACATTTACCTGTTTACAACGATCGGCATGAAGACTCACGATCTTGATGCAAATCCAGAAATTTGTTTGCAGGTTGAAGAAATACGCGAGCCGCTTCATTGGCGCAGCGCGATCGTCAATGGTCGAGCCTCGCGCCTGACTGAGCAGGAAGATATCGATCGGTTAATGCACCTGATCAAAGACCGCAATCCCACGCTGTCACCTGCGATCAATCGAACCTGGACTGATGCTCAGGGACGTTCAGAAGCGATCGCAATCTACCGCATCCACGAGACTGAAATGAGCGGACGCACGACTGATGGAGTCAGCAGTAAGAACCCATAGGAGCGCTCTCGTCAACCGTGCAACTGCAAACTTATGAGGCAACTTGTTGATTCTCTATGGCATCTCATGCACCTGTTTGGACACTATCGACCCAGCAAGTCTACGAAACTTTGTCAACTTCAGAAAAGGGACTTTCAGAGGCAGAAACAGCAATCAGAATCAAGCATTACGGGTTTAATGAACTGCCCGAACCAGCCAGAAGATCGCTATTACTCCGCTTCACCGATCAGTTGACGCATTTCATGGCACTCTTGCTCTGGGTTGCAGGTGCGCTGGCTTTTGTGTCCGGTACACCAGAACTCGGCTGGGCAGTCTGGGCTGTAATCTGGATTAATGCCGGTTTCAGTTTTTGGCAAGAATTCCAGGCAGAACAAGCGTTAACAGCACTCAATAAAATGTTGCCCGCCCGCGCTAAAGTCTATCGAGATGGGAAGCTAGGTGAGATTCCCGTCAGGGAGATGGTTCCGGGAGATGTCATGCAATTGGAAGAGGGCGATCGCATCTCTGCCGATGCCAGACTGGTTTCGGCTCAGTCTTGTTATGTCGATGTCTCGGTGCTGACTGGAGAATCGCTGCCGGTTGCCCGATCGGCGGAACCTGTAGCCACTGAAAAGATGCGTGCCTCGGAATCAAGCAATCTGGTTTTTGCGGGTTCTACCGTTTCGGCAGGGCGTGGATTAGCTGTCGTGTACGCTACAGGAACTCAGACCGAGTTTGGTCAGGTTGCCCATCTCACTACAACTGTGAAGCGAGAACCTAGCACCCTGGAAGTTCAAATCAACAGCGTGGTGCACGTCATCACCACGATCGCCCTCGGGCTGGGTGTTGTGGTGTTTCTGCTGACTAACCTGTTGGTGGGCATGGAACTCAAGGAAAGCTTCATTTTTGCGATCGGGATTATTGTGGCATTTATCCCAGAAGGACTGCTGCCAACGGTGACTCTGGCTCTGGCTATGGGTGTCAAGCGCATGGCAAAGCGTAATGCTCTGGTGCGTCGGCTCTCGGCAGTGGAGACATTGAGTGCCACAACGGTCATCTGTACAGACAAAACAGGGACGCTGACCAAGAATGAGATGACGGTTTGCCGACTCTGGATTCCGACATCTGAGATTACAGTAACTGGAATAGGGTACGACCCGACGGGAGGAGAGGTACAAGTTCCTGCTGGGCGAATGGAATCACAGGTAAAGCTGCTGTTGGCGGGTTCGGCGCTCTGTTCCAATGCCCGCTTGAACCATCCAGCAGGTTCCAGTCAGTGGCAGGAGATTGGCGATCCCACTGAAGCGGCTCTGCTGGTGGCTGCCCTAAAAAAGGGACTGAACTTTGAAGAACTACAGCGTCAGCTTAAGAGAACGCAGGAAGTTCCCTTTGATTCGCGCAGACGGATGATGAGTGTCGTGCTGCAAAGAAGTTCGGATAATTCAGGTTTAGGGTTTGAGTTAGAAGGGCAATCGGACAATCTCAAACCGCTAACGGCTCCCTATCTGATTTTTACAAAGGGATCGCCATTGGACGTGCTGCAACACTGTAAACAGATTTTGAAAGATGGACGCATAGAAGAATTATCAGCAGCAGAACGGGCAGAGGTGACTGCTGTTAATGATGGATTTGCAAGTCGAGGTTATCGAGTTCTGGGAGTTGCCACGCGGCAGAAAGAGGAGCAACCGCAAGACGCTCAGGAATTGGAGCAAAATCTGATCTTCGTTGGGTTGGTGGCAATGATTGACCCGCCGAGAGCAGAAGTTGCCGACGCGATCGCAAAATGCCATCAAGCAGGTATCCAAGTAACAATGGTGACAGGGGATTATGGACTAACAGCAGAAGCGATCGCCCAGCAAATTGGCTTAGTAGATGGTAAAGTTAGGGTCGTTACGGGCGAAGAAATGGGACATCTTTCGGATGCCCAGTTGTGTCAAATATTGCAGCAAAAATCCGGGTTAATCTTTGCTCGCGTACAGCCGGAACAGAAGTTAAGGCTGGTTCAGGCTTACATCAGGATGGGTCATACCGTAGCGGTGACGGGTGATGGGGTGAATGATGCTCCAGCCTTGAGAGCCGCCAATATCGGCATTGCGATGGGGCTCAGCGGCACGGATGTGGCGCGGGAAGCGGCTGATATTGTGCTGATTGATGATAACTTCGCGACTATTATTATTGCGATCGAGGAAGGACGAGCTGTATATCAGAATATTCGCAAGTTCATCACCTATATCCTGTCCTCGAACATACCAGAATTGCTCCCTTTTCTGGCGATGGTCTTTTTTAAGATTCCGCCCGCTTTAGTCATTCTGCAAATTCTGGCGATCGATCTAGGCACAGATATGGTTCCCGCCCTAGCGTTGGGCGCAGAAGAACCGGAGGCAGGCATCTTGCTTCAACCGCCACGCAAAAAGTCGAAACCATTACTGGATAAGTCTTTAATGCTGCGTGCCTTTTTGTTTCTAGGGTTGCTCGAAGGTGTAGTAGGAATGATAGGTTTCCTGCTGGTTTGGCGGTCAAATGGTTACGGGATTACCGAGTTGCAGGGGATGACTTCGGCGATTCTTGCCCGATCGGGGACTGCTACTGAGATGGCAATTTATCATCAAGCAACAACTGTGACGCTGGCGGCGATCGTGGCTTGTCAGGTTGGAAACGTTTTCGCCTGCCGCAGTGAGCGCACCTCAATTTTTAGCTTGGGCTTTTTTAGCAACCGTTTGATCTGGTTAGGAATTGCGGTTGAGTGGGCACTGATTCTATCTATTATCTATTTCCCATCTTTACAAAAAGTCTTTGCGACCGCACCCCTATCTCCCTGGCAGTGGTCGCTGCTAATCTTCTGTCCACCATTGATACTAATGGCTGATGAAATACGAAAGAAAATTGTTTACAGTTCAGGCAAAAAGATTGAGGTTCTTGTGAAGAAGCCAGTTTGAAAGTAGGCGTGTGCGGTGTCTAACCATCAGGAGACGGCACCCTGCCCATAGGTGTCCACAACCAGCCTGCAACCCCTGAAAACTCTCGCTTTTACGCCAAGTCTCGATCCCCATCGCATCCTCCTTAAGAAGGGGGACTTTGAGCAAGTTCTTGTCCCCCCTTCTTAAGCAGGCCTGTTTCATTCTCTTGTAGGGGCCGCCACGGGGGGCGGGCCCAATCCCTGAAACACCTACACAATCGTGGAGGAGGAGGGTAGACACGGGGGCACTACCCTACAAAATCATCGTTTTCTTGAGAATGAAACAGCCCTGCATGGATCGGCTTTTTTTTACTACTTTTTCACACACAATCATCATGGTGAATAAAATGGAAATGACCAATAAAATTGAAATCAACAAATCAGTGCCCCGCGAGCGATGGGGTGAATTTTTCGATCAGTTTTCAGATGGTAATCGCGGGCGGCTTATTTCCATCGAAGTCATCAATTCAGAACTCGGTCATGCAGAACTGATTAAGGACGCACCATTGATGGCGATGGTTTACGATCGCCCTGGAAAGGGAGATGATTTGGTGATTGAAGTGGGTAAAGATGTGGTGACTTACGCTCACACGATCGATTCACCAACTGAAGTTTTAACGGGACAGGACTCAAACGGCGTGATGATGGCGCTTCGGATTAGTGACGCTGCTGGGACACAAACATTGATCCAGCTACAAGCTAGTTGAGCTGGTTGAATAATGCTGAGTTTAGTTTATTTCAGTACCCAATGTTTCAAGCCCCACACTCAATAACCCACAGAAGTGAATATGTCTGAGATTTAAAACAAAGTAGCAATCATCACCGGAGCTAGCAGTGGATTAGGTGAGGCGAGTGCGAGGCGACTCGCTGCTAGTGGAGCCAAACTAATGTTAGCTGCCCGCCGCGAAGATCGGCTCAAAGAACTGGTTGCCCCGATCGCCAAATCAGGGTGCTGCAGCTAGAGTCAAACGGCGAAATCCGTTCGACTAATATCTCACCAAGAGCCGTTGCCACTGAGTTGACTACCGCGATTAGCGATAAAGATACAGCAGCGGGAATGAATGCTCTTTATGCGATCGCCATTGATGCAGAGGCCATTGAGCAGCCCGGTGATTTTGATGTGAATGAAATCATCATCCGTCCGACACGTCAAGAACTTTAGACTAATAGGAAAACATCATGAAACAGCGAAAACTGGGCAATCAAGGATTAGTAGTCTCAGAGTTAGGACTGGGCTGTATGGGTATGTCCGAGTTCTACGGCATAGCCGATGAGTCAGAAGCGATCGCCACCATTCATCACGCCTTAGAGCTAGGCGTGACTTTGCTCGACACGGCTGATATGTATGGTGTCGGCCACAATGAAGAGTTGGTCGGCAAAGCCATTAAAGACTGTCGAGATCGAGTCATTATTGCCACGAAGTTTGGCAATGTACGCGGTAGCGACGGCAGCTTTCTAGGCGTGAATGGCAAACCCGAATATGTCCGCTCTTGCTGTGATGCCAGTCTCAAGCGTCTGGGCGTAGATACGATCGATCTTTACTACCAGCACCGAGTCGATCCAAACACTCCCATCGAAGAAACCGCAGGCGCAATGGCGCAGCTCGTCCAAGCCGGAAAAGTTCGCTACCTCGGTCTTTCCGAAGCCGCGAGCGCCACGATCCGCCGTGCCCATGCAGTACATCCTATTTCCGCACTCCAGACTGAATATTCGCTGTGGAGCCGGGAGCCAGAATCCGAGATTTTGCCCACCTGCCGAGAGCTAGGCATTGGATTTGTGCCTTATAGCCCTCTGGGGCGCGGGTTTCTCACAGGCAAAATCAAGAGCCTCGACACGTTATCTGAGGGAGACTATCGGGCAGAACGATATCCTCGCTTTCAAGGCGAAAATCTCCAGCAAAATCTGGAGCTAGTCGAGCAAATAGAGCAGATTGCCGCCGCTAAGGGCATCAAAGCTGGACAGTTGGCGCTGGCTTGGGTCTTAGCCCAGGGCGAAGACATTGTGCCAATTCCAGGCACTAAACGCCGCACCTATTTAGAAGAAAACATTGCAGCAGCCGATGTGACGCTGACTCAAGCAGAACTAGACCAGCTCGGGAAAGCGCTGCCATTAGGAATTGCGGCGGGCGATCGCTACCCCGATATGAGCACCGTCAATCGTTAGGATTTGGTCAACTCGCCAAGTGGATGGAGAGGGTCGGCACGGGGGCACGACAAGAGTCAAAATCCTGGTTTTGCTGACAATGAAACAGCCCTCTTTGTAGGGGCGGTGTCCCCGTGCCCGCCCTCGATGTTAGGGGGTTCTCCGGGTTGAAAACACGCCCTGGCCGCAGCAATATCCAATCTTTTTCTTTGTCTTTTTTATTAAGTAAACCAGAGGAATAGAACTTAAATAAATCTAATCTTTGGCATCCATGCCTTTAGAAAATGTTAAAAACAACAGATAAAACTCAAATCGAGCGAGTTGTGAAAACCTAATCAATAAGGAGAAAATTATGACAAATACCATCAGCCGCGAAATTCAGCTAGTTTCCCGCCCCAAGGGGATGCCCACCGCCGATAATTTTACGATCGCGCAAACAGAACTAAAGCCACTTCAAGAGGGGCAGGTGCTCGTTCGCAATCTCTACATTTCGGTAGATCCATATATGCGCGGTCGCATGAATGAGGGGAAATCCTATGTTCCCCCGTTCAAGTTAGGTAAAGCGCTAGAAGGCGGTGCAGTCGGCGAAGTCATCGAGTCGCGCGCCCAGGAATTAAAGCCGGGTGATGTTGTCACTTCCCAGTATGGCTGGCGGGAATACTTTATAGCTGCACCAAAAAATTTGCATCAGGTCAACCGCGAGATTCAACCGCTCTCAGTGTACCTCGGTGCCCTCGGCATGACGGGCATGACTGCTTGGGTTGGGTTGAATTTGGTAGAGGTCAAAGCCGGCGATGTTATTTTTGTTTCGGGAGCTGCAGGTGCGGTGGGAAATGTCGCCGGACAACTAGCGAAATTGCGCGGATGCCATGTCATCGGGTCAGCCGGTTCAGGGTCGAAGGTCAATTTTCTGCTGGAAGAATGCGGATTCGATCGCGCTTTCGATTACAAGGTCGGCCCTGTTCTCGAACAACTAAACCAAGCGGCACCGGACGGAATTGATGTCTATTTCGATAATGTAGGAGGCGAAACCCTCGAAGCGGCGCTCTCGGCGTTGCGGGTGCACGGCCGAATTATCGCTTGTGGCGGCATCTCCGGTTACAACGAGGAAAAGCCCCAGCCCGGCCCTTCCAATCTATTTAATATGATTACCAAACGGTTGACGATGAAAGGGCTAATCGTTAGCGATTGGCTCGATCGCCAGAGTGATTTTGAACAGGAAGTGGGCGGCTATTTCCAAGCTGGCAAACTGAAGAACAAGGAAACAGTGGTGGCAGGAATCGAGGGAGCGGTGGGTGCATTCATCGGTCTTTTTGAAGGCACAAATGTGGGTAAAATGGTGGTTAAATTGGATTAGGTGGCGACTAATTGAGCCGGCACTTGCTTCATGATTTGAGCAAGTTGAAACCCTAGATCGCTTATACATTATTTGGTTTAAGAAAGTATGGATCTCCAACTATCAGATAAGGTTGCACTCGTCAGCGGTTCAACCGCCGGAATTGGACTAGCGATCGCCACGACACTTGCCCAGGAAGGAGCAACTGTCATTGTCAATGGCAGAACGCAAGAGCGCGTCAACCATGCTCTCGATCGCCTGAAGCAAAGTGTCCCGAATGCCAAGCTTCAGGGAATTGCTGCCGATTTGGGAACGCAAGCAGGAGTTGAATTGTTGCTTCAACAAGTGCCAGAAGTCAACATTTTAGTCAACAACTTGGGAATTTATGGCTCTCAAGCATTTGAAGATATCTCCGATGAGGAATGGATGAACATTCTGGAAGTAAACGTTATGAGCGGTGTTCGGCTCTCGCGTCATTACTTACCGCTGATGCTCAAAAAAGATTGGGGACGAATTATTTTCATCTCTAGTGAATCTGCCTTGAATATTCCCGCCGAAATGATTCACTATGGCGTTACCAAGACTGCACAAGTGGCGTTGAGTCGCGGTTTAGCTGAAACAACCGCAGGCAGTCAGGTCACGGTTAATACAGTATTGCCAGGGCCAACTCGTTCCGAAGGAGTGGAAACTTTCATTGAGGGACTTGCTAAAGATCAAACTATTTCACCCGAACAAGTTGAGAAAGAATTTTTTACCAAGACTCGTCCATCTTCACTGATTCAGCGATTTGCTACAACCTCTGAAGTTGCTGCATTAGTTGCATTTGTTGCTAGTCCTCTAGCTTCTGCAATTAATGGGGCCGCCTTGCGAGTCGAGGGTGGATTGGTGCGATCGATTGTTTAATAATAGGACTTACGCAACTGGCACATATAAGCTGTTCTGCATTTAAACGATGCTATTCCAGGGACCTCTCCGGCTTGCAATGCCAAGGTTTCACGATTTCGCAATAGCTAATTTAGATACAGAACAGCTTAGTAGGGTGCGTCAGAAGAGAAAACCCTCGATATTCGCTGTACAACTTCGTCTGACGCACCCTACAAGTCAAATCGGGCTAAGTCGAGGAGTTTCTTCGGGGGAGTTGAGGTCATAGCCAGTGAGCTAATCTGTATAACATCCCGATCAGGGGTATTGTACAGAAGGTTTCCGTCTAATATTCCTGTGTAAAAAATTATTCGGAACAATTCTTAAAAAAATCCTTATTTGGAATGTAATATAGAAACTTTCTGTATAGTTCACAGTTAGACATCCTTCTAATTTTTAATACTTGTTAAATGTCACACTTAACAAGTATTAAAAAAGTATATTTAGAGAAATTTCTCGAAAGGGAAAGCGGTTATGTGCTTAAAAAAAATCATATGGCTGTTCATAATTCACTTATCTCTGTCCAATTATAGATTTGCTTTTAATCAAAACTCTTCCAATCGATAGAGGATATTTAAAATTTTTAATCCTACTATATAAAGCATCTAAAACTTAATGATAACTCAGAAAAGCGATGTGATAAAAACAGCTAGATAGATTCTAATCTCATGTGGTGGCTAATCGATATCTTTTCTTGGAAATGGTCTAATTATGGCTCGTATTCGTTATCAAGAAATAGTTGTGTAAGCCATTGAATTCAATTCATACCTTTTATTACATTTACAGGATAAAGTCATGGAAAATACATTGTTCGATCGCACATTCCGGGACAGCGAAGGCAATATTGTTATAGCTCAGCCGCCAAATCTACCACTGATTGTCGGGCTTGTAGCTAGTTTGTTAAAGCTCATTGTTCCAACAGGCGAAATTAATTTAGCGTTGGAGCTAGTAGCCTTTGGCTCTTTGTTTACTTGGGCTTGGGAAGAATTATTTCAAGGCGTTAATTACTTTCGGAGAGCATTAGGTCTGATTGCGCTTGTTGGTCTAATTGCGTGGAAACTTCAATAAGTAGGTAAACATCAATAAATCCTATCGACCGTGACCTTACTTGAAAAATTTACGCAAACTCTTCTTTTGTTAGGGGCACGACCAGTCAAGTTTCAGATGTACAGATTACTTCGTGCTGAGGCGATGAGCTTGACTCCCTAGCATTCTCTCCTTTTTCTTGAATACCGCAATTGTCGCGATGAGTATTAATATCATTGCGGGTTTAATTCAGTAATTACAGCAGATTTCACCTTTATAAAGTACCCCCCAGAAGCCGAGTTTCTTGCTGAAACCCGGCTTGTTTCTACCTCGCTTACCTCAAAAGTGCTGTATAATGATCTCTCTACAGCGACTCATGCAGAAAATCAGAATCGATGTCCAACCAAGCGTCTGACCGTCTTCAGCAAAATACGGAAAAAATTATGCGGATCTGGGAGAAGCGGGCGCGTGATGAAGTCAGTGCATCAACGCATCAAGATTCTCTTGTCTTGCAAGATTCCCTACCTCTTTACTTAAACCAACTGGTAGATGAACTCTCAAACAGAATTGTCAGAACCTCTGCCCGAATCACAGCCGACGAGGTAGAAAGCACCCGGATTGGCAAGCTGCATGGGCATGAACGGGCGGGGTATGCTGACTACTCCATGACTCACGTAATTTTCGAGTATCACCTCCTCCGTCAAGTAATATTTCAAGTTTTAGAAGAAGAAGCACCTTTAGGAGTGCAGGATCGAGACATTATTATCGGCTCCATTGAGCAAGCCGTTAATGACGCGGCAACTCAATTCTCCGAAACGCTGCGAGATATTCAAGAACTATTTATGGTGACGCTAACTCACGACCTCAGAAATCCGATCAATGTCGTAAAAATGGGAACTCAACTGATTCTGCGGCGGCTGGAACGAGGAGATACCCACATGGATGTGGCGGCGAGGATGCTCGGTGCGATCAATCGGCTGGATTCGATGATTCAAAATCTGCTGGATGCGAGTCGGCTGCGGGCAGGGCAGAGCTTAAAGATTGAATTTGAAGAATGCGATTTTCAGATGCTAGTCCAAGAGGTGGTAGAAGATTTGAGCTTCGCCTATGGAGAGCGGTTTGTTGTAATCTCTGATTCTGATATCAGGGTTTTTTGCAGCCGTAAAGAAATACGGCGGGTGATTGAAAATTTAGCAATTAACGCTGTGAAATACGGTGCGCCTAGTACGCCGATTACACTCACACTCCAGCAAACCCAAACGCAGATCGGCCTTACTATCCATAATGAAGGCGATCCGATCGCCCTAGAGGCTCAATCCATCCTATTTCAACAATTTCGTCGAACCATTTCTGCTGAAGAGCAAACCGGCTGGGGATTAGGATTATTTTTAGCAAAGAGTATTACTGAGGCGCATCAAGGGACACTTGCGGTTGAAAGTGGAGAGGGCAAAGGGACAAGCTTTATTATCAGCTTACCAAAGCTTATTCTTTAGTTTGGGGCATTAAGACTAAGAGTAAAAATAAGGTATAAAATAATGAATCCACAGTCAAAATTTCGGAGCTAACCCAAAGATCAGGTGCTTCAGCAGACGGACTCTACAACCGCAGGATTAAGCCGTCAAGATGCGAAACACAGCCTGAGCGAGTACGACGCAAACAGCCTCAAACAAAAACACAAATCGACCGCATTGATACAGTTGCTCAATCAGTTCAAGAGTCCGATTATCTTGATTCTAATTTTTGCTGCGGTGCGATCGATTTTTCTTCAAGAGGCGGCATCTGCCAGGCTCATTCTGACGAGCGTCATTATCAGTGAGTTATTAGGGTTTTGGCAAGAGCGCGGAGCCTGGAACGCCGTCGAAAATTATTGGCTTTAGTGCAAGTTAAAGCAACTGTTTTGAGCAATGGTAAATTGAGTCAGGTTATGTAAATCCGATCGATTTGATGGCAACGCTGGCGAACATTGGAGTGAGAATAATCCTTCCCTGGACACCTTTGGCAACCCGGCTCGGATTTCAACCGTTGCCGTTGAGTTTTGTGTTGTAGGGGCGATAGTGCTGTTCTACATTACTGTCGCCGAGAATGTGAAACGAGTGTTTTACAGCCGCGTACAGTTTTAGTCGTCCAGGCGAAGCAGTTATGACTTTGGACAACTGAGAAATGTAACGGTAATGTTCTAGGCGTATAGTATTTTTAGCTTCATTTAAATTAAATTTCATTGTGTTATGCTAATATATCGAGGCTGATTCTTGACGCGATCGATCCAACTTTGAATTGCTGGAAATCTTGTTAAATCAAATCCGCCCTCACCAGCAACGTGAGTGTAAGCAAATAAACCGATGTCAGCAATTGTATAGCGATCGCCCGCAAAAAACTCATTTTCTGCTAAATGCTGTTCCATCACCCCCAAAGCAGCATAACCCGGTGCTTGTTTTTGTTGGAGTGCTTCCTGATATTCTTGTGCTTTCCCTATCAAATACCAAAAACGAGAAGTAGCAATAAAAGGTTCGTGACTGTACTGTTCAAAAAACAACCACTGCATGACTTGAGCCCGTTCAAATTTATCCGTGGGGAAAAACTCAGTTTCTTCGCTCAAGTAAAACATAATTGCATTCGATTCAAACAGAAATTTACCCGGTTCGATTTCTAACACCGGAATGCGGCCATTGGGATTTTTGACCAAAAATTCAGGCGTGCGGCTTTTTCCTTGGAGAATATTAATTTCTGTGCGATCGAACGCAATATTGAGCTGAGTTAACAGCAAGCGAACTTTATAGCAATTGCCCGAGGGGGAATACTCGTAAAGTTTAAACATGAGTCTTGAGAAGATTTTACGATATTAAATTATCTCATAAATTAGATAATTTAGGCACGATGAGTTAACTGTTGTTTGCTAAAATTATTTTGGCGATCGGTGTCGATCGCCAAAACCAGCCACTTCTGCCAAAGTATAAAGCGGCCGACCCTTCACCTCCTCGTAAATACGCCCTATATACTGGCCCAAAATCCCAATACTAACCAACTGCACCGCACCCAAAAAGAAAACTGCCATAATCACAATTGTCAAACCAGTTAATGCCGAACCCGCAGAAAAAAGACGCCAATACAAAACCAAAAAAGCCATCAAAACAGACACGAAAGCCGAAAACAAACCCAAATAAATCGACAGTTGCAGAGGAACTTTTGAAAAAGACACTAAACCGTTCATCGCCAAAGCAAAAGATTTACTGAACGTATACTTAACATCGCCAGCAAAACGCGGATCGCGTTCAAACTTAACCGCCGTTTGTTTAAAACCAATCCAAGCGCGCAATCCCCGAATGTAGCGGTTGCGTTCAGGCATCGCATTGAGTACGTCCACCACGCACCTATCCATCAAACAAAAATCTCCCGTATCTATGGGAATATCAACATCAGCAAGATTCCGCAAAATGCGATAATACATATAAGCTGGCAAGCGCTTAAACCAACCTTCTTGACGGCGTTGAGTGCGCTGAGCGTAAACAACTTGATAGCCCTGCCGCCACTGTTCTACCATATCTATAATTAGCTCTGGCGGGTCTTGCAAATCGCCGTCCATGATGATTACAACTTGACCAGTAGAAAAGTTTAAACCAGCAGTTACAGCTATTTGGTGGCCGAAATTGCGGGCAAAACTGAGATAACTAATTCGCGAGTCTTGTTCGTGCAATTTTCGCAAAAGTTCTAGAGAGCGATCGCGGCTACCATCATTGATTAAAATTAATTCTACTGGGCCGTCCATTCGCTCCATCACGGCACTAATTCGCCGATACAATTCAGCGAGATTTTCTTCTTCGTTATAGATAGGAATTACCAAAGAATACTTAGGTGTATCGTTCATTGCAGTTTCTGTTTAAAAATCGGCTTTTCAACCGTTAAATCAAAAGTTTCTTTTTCCCCAAATACGCTGGCTGCTTCACGAGAGAGGTTCGGCACCTAATTTCGCTCTTTGATCCCGACAACAGCAGCCCACAAAATTGCAGCATACCAAAACTTATCTATTTTCTTAAATACGAAAAATAAAAAACACCATAAGACTGACGCACGCCAAGCGAAAATATCTGTTATCATAGATGTTTAGTTAGACTATAAAAATTACAATCATAACCCCTCGCTTCAAAATTGCATGACAAATTCCAATTATCTCTGGCAAGCAAATCAAGACTTAAGCAAAGCTTGTCTGCAACATCCCTTTGTCAGAGGCATTGCTGACGGCAGCCTCCCCCAAAATAGTTTTGCATATTACGTTGCACAAGACGCATTTTTTCTGGGAGCATTCGCTCGCGCTTACAGTATCGCTGGGGCAAAAGCACCCGACTGGGAGGGGTTTGAAATTCTCCACAATCTCGGCAGCGGTGTTTTAGAAGAACTTCGGTTGCATCAAGGATATGCAGGCAAATGGGGGGTAAACTTGCAAGAGGCAAAACCGGGAATCGCTACCCGCCGCTACACAGATTTTTTATTAGCGACAGCCTGGGGAAGCGGTGTCGGTTTGACAGCAGCCGCCATGACTCCTTGCTTGCGGTTGTATGCTTTTTTGGGACAGCAGCTAGCTAAACCTAATATACCGGAACACGCCTTTAGCGACTGGATTTCCACCTATAGCAGCCCTGATTTTGAGCTTTTAGCAAAACGGCTGGAAAGTTTGGTCGATCGCTACGCAGAAGCTACGCCCGAAGTAGAAGCAACCTATCGCTACGCGATGCTGTGCGAAAGAGACTTTTTTCAGGCAGCTTGGGAAATAGAGTAAATTAAGTTTGTGCAAAAGATATGGAGAACTATCTTAAGCTACCTACACGCAGCAAATTTAACAGCCATGTACAGCAGGAATGTAGCAAATAATGTCATAACAGCATCTCCCCAACGAGGCTGACTACTCAACACTAAACCGAGTGCGATCGAGAGCGACACAATGCCGTAAGCGTATCGGTGAAACGATTACAGAGCAACGGAGTTGATCGGTAGCGCTAAAGAGTAAAAACCCAAATAGCTGACTGTAATTCCTAAGCATTTTTCGCAAGTCCAACAAATAGCCACCGCCCTAAATCATCGCAACTTTACTAACAGCTTGCAACCACAAATAATCCCCTCAAAATGCCCAACTATTAATTAGTATCCTGCTAATTCTACTTGCATTATAATAGTCTTCAACCCGCGCATCAGCAAAGGAAACAGCGGATAAAAAGCCACAGAATTCTGCTGCCCGTCATCTGCATACCTGTAGCCTAGAGTAGCGATTTCGACGTACCATTTACCGTCCCAGTGCGAAAACTGTTCCCAGCCGCTTTTCATTGGTGACAAGTTAAGACTGTAAGTCTTTTGTCAAGAGGCTTCTAGAGAATTGTTGAAAAAAAACTGGTCAGACCCTCGCTGAAGATCCGGAAAAGGAGCCACAATTAACTTTATGTTGGGTTTTCGTTTCTGTTTGACAATACCTAAATCTCGATTTTTTGGGTCGGCAAAATACTTAACTGGATCTGTTGCCTTACCTTTTTGATGAGCCATAGTAAAATGATAAAGACCACGATAAATCATTTCTAAGGAAATCTCATCAAAGGGCAGAGAAAGTTCATCCGCTACGGCATCACCTAAATCTACTAACACAGCATAAAACAACCACGTTGACCAAATTTGCAATTTAATTCCATTGATTGAACCAGTCCATAAATAACTTAAACCCAAGAGTCTTTTTACTGTATTAAAAGCCTCTTCTATTCGCCAACGACGCCGATATAAATCGGCAACTACATAGGGCTTGCTGAATATATTGATCGCATATTACGTGGGCTAGGTTAAGAGAGCGTGCGATCGAGAGTCAGAGGCAAG
>NZ_JAUBSF010000180.1:0-4019 GCF_036704615.1 Microcoleus sp. K4-B3 | reverse complement strand
GGTGGCATTGTTGTCATCTCACTTATTTGACTCATTGTCAAGTACAATTTATACCAAATTAGATGAGCTTACCCTGCTTTGACTACCAAACCATCTTTCCAATAGCAGATCGAGATTTGGTTGCTTTTGGAATCAATGATTTGACCTTCAATTTTAACGGTGTAATCATTGTACCACTTGGAAATTACTACAAAATCATAATTTTTGTCGGCTGAAACAGCGATATCTTGACTAATTAATTTTGATGCTCGAAACTCAACTAACATTTTTTTTTAAAAGATTTCTCTTCCTTGGTGGCAGTTTTATTTGCCGCTAGTAATCGTACCATCTCCTTCAATCATCACAGTGTCATCGGAGTAGTATTTTTCCAAAGCTACTGATGTTTGGAATGTCTCAACAAGGTCATTGATATCTGCGAGTTTGATTTGCAATTCTTCAATTGTCATAAATAACGCGATCGCAGGTTTTATAGCCGAAGTTAGAAGTCACGCACTCTTAGAGTGATTTTGACTTCGATTATAGATTATAAAAAATTATTCAGGAATCAGCAAGACAATAAAACGAATTTCCCCCCTAACAGGCGAGCTCGCCCGGAGATTTGTTAAGAAACTCGATCGATCTGGCTGATGCCGATCGACTTGTGATAGATTTCTTAAACCTGAAAGCGGGAAAGTCCGGTGCAATTCCGGCGCTGTGCCGCAACTGTCAAAGTCAGAATGCCGATTTCAGGAGTTTACTTTAGATTCCCTGCGTCGCACGGGGAGGAGTTTCTTTGTTAGCTTTGAGTGAATTGCCGACTTGTCCTGGTTTATTTTACGGTTCCCGCGCCCGAGACGGAATATTATCGAGAATGCGGATTCCGGGGGGAATTTTAAACGCGCAACAGTGTTGGACGATCGCGGATTTGGTCGATCGATACAGTACCGGTTGTTTGCAAGTAACGAATCGGGCGAATTTGCAAATCCGAGACTTGAATTCGCCAGTTTCTGATGAAGTTTGGCAAGATTTGCTGGAATTGGGATTGGCATCTCGCCGCGTTGAAGTTGACCCGATTCGCAATATTATGGCAAGTCCGACAGCAGGGATCGATCGACAGCAACTACTCGATACTCGCCCGCTAGTGAAAGCTTGGGATGATTACCTGCAAACGCATCCCGAGTTGTCGGAACTTTCGCCTAAGTTCAGCATTGGCTTCGACGGCGGGGAATCGGTTTCGATTCGCGATTTACGCAACGATATTTTATTAGCTGCTGAAGGGCGATCGACTAAATCAGAAATCGTTTTTCGGCTGCATTTAAACGGCGAGACAGGGATTTTAATCCAACAATCGCAATGTATTTCAGTCTTAGCCGCCTTTGCTAGCGCGTATCTTGAATACACAAAAAATCAGCCTCGAATTGATGGCAAAAAACCGCGTTTGCGTCACCTGCTGGCAGATTGGGGCGCTGAAAGTTATCTAGAAAGGGTACAGCAGAATTTACCATTTTTATTGCAATTCACATCTGACACCTTTCCCCAAAACAGGCAAGATGCCTGTGAAGCGAAGAGTGAATTTCCTTGTGGGGTGGGCATCTTGCCCGCCCGCTGGATCGCCTCATCTGAAAAATCCATCCCCAATCACCAACATCTCGGCATTTATCCTCAGCAACAGTCCGGTTTCTCCTACATGGGAATTGCACTGCCACTAGGTAGGCTAGAATCAAAACAACTGCGGAATTTGGCAAATTTAGCCCAAAATCTAGCCAGCGGTACCGTGAGACTGACGCCGTGGCAAAATCTGTTGATTTCTGACATCCCCAACTCCCAACTTTTTGAGGTCAAACAGCAAGTGGCCGATTTGGGATTGCACTCGTCGGCGACTCGCCTAGATTCGTGCTTGGTGGCTTGTGCCGGCAGCAGCGGCTGTGCGTCGGCGGCGACAGATACTCAAAGTCACGCCTTAGCAATGGTGAGGGATTTAGCGCAAAAATTGACGATCGACTTGCCGATTAACATTCATTTCAGCGGTTGCGAAAAGTCCTGCGCCCAGCACCGGCCAATTGATATCACGCTGGTAGGAATTCAGATTGAGCGAGGAGACGAGGCGATAGAAGGTTACAAGATTTATGCGGGTAGAAAAGATTTGCCCTTCGGGCGACCAATTTTTCCGGCGGTTAGTGCCGGCGAGATGCCCGGTGCGATCGAGCGAATGTTGCGGGTGTATGAGCGGTTTCGAGAGCCTTTGGAGTCATTCGGTGAGTTTGTCGATCGGCTGGCGATCGACCAATTGCAGGAGTTTTTGAACACCTAAAATGGGAATTTAAAGTGAAAAAAGATTCCATTAAAACTGACAAGTTTTAATCATTTCTCTTTCTATATCTCTCGATCTTTCTTCGCGTCCTTTCCATCTTCGCGGTCAATCAAAAAAATCTTTTTCACAAATCCAACAAACTTCCCATAGCAGTTTTAAAAAATGATTGACTACATTCGAGACGGAACAGAAATCTACACCAAATCCTTTGCCACAATTCGAGCCGAAACAGATTTGTCAACCTTGCCGCCCGATTTAGAATCGGTAGCCGTGCGACTAATTCACAGTTGCGGTATGACCGATATTGTTGCAGATTTAGCAGCTTCGCCCGGGGCCGCAACCTGCGGACGCCAAGCCCTCTCTGCAGGTGCGCCCATCCTGTGCGATGCCCGGATGGTGGCCGAAGGCATCACTCGCAAACGCCTTCCCGCTGACAATCAGGTGATTTGCACCCTCTGGCATTCCGAAATCCCGGAGTTGGCGCGACAAATGGGAAATACTCGATCGGCCGCGGCGCTTGATTTATGGCTGGACAACTTGCAGGGTGCGGTTGTGGCAATTGGCAATGCCCCGACTGCTTTGTTCCGACTGCTGGAAATGCTGGATGCCGGAGCACCCAAACCGGCTTTAATTCTGGGTTTCCCGGTAGGATTTGTGGGGGCCGCCGAATCCAAAGCCGAACTGGCCGCCAACAGTCGAGGAGTGCCATTTATGACGTTGCACGGGCGGCGCGGTGGCAGTGCAATGGCAACGGCGGCCGTGAATGCGTTAGCGAAAAAGGATGAATTATGACTAAGGCTACTGGTAAATTGTACGGTTTGGGTATTGGCCCTGGCGATCCAGAGTTGATTACTTTGAAAGCTTATCGGATTTTGCAATCGGTGCCGGTGATTGCCTATCCGGCGATGGAAAATGGTAAGGTGCTGGCGCGGGCGATCGTCGCGGATTATCTGCGCCCGGAGCAAATTGAGATTCCGATGCCGCTGCCTTTTAGTCCGACGCGATCGTCTCAACCTTATTATGATATTGCTGCCGAGAAAATTGCCGCACATCTGAGCGAGGGACAGGATGTGGCTGTGCTATGTGAGGGCGAACCTTTTCTCTACGGCACGTTTATGTATCTATTCAACCGTTTGTCGGGAACATTTACCACTGAAGTTGTGCCGGGAATTTCTTCGACAATGGCGAGTGCCGCTGCGTTGGGAGTGCCGCTGACTTATCGTAACGATGTGTTAAGTATTATGCCTGCGACGCTGGATGCTGAGGTTTTGCGCGATCGGCTGGCGGTTGTTGATGCTGCTGTGATTATTAAGCTGGGGAGGCATTTTGCGAAAGTCCGGGACGTGCTGATTGAGTTGGGACAGTTCGATCGAGCACTGTATATAGAACGCGCAACTATGCCGAATCAGCGAATTCGGGCGATCGTAGATGTCGATCCCGCTGAAGTTCCCTATTGGGCTCTGATTATGATACCCAGTCAGCAAAAGTCTGTATCCTAATATTTCCATGCCTGAAGGCGACCCGCTTCCAGGCTTTACCTACTTTTTTGTCCATTCTTTCCCATTTATCAACCATTCCTGATATTGATAACTCAATCTTATGACTCTCATCAGTTAATCTGTTGTTAAAATACTTTACAAACCTTAGGATATGCTTTATGTTTATTTACATGGCGGAACACAAAGCCGTCACGAACATTGAAAACCAAATAAAGCAATCATAAACAAAT